>JAFAUR010001058.1 GCA_019243205.1 Acidobacteriaceae bacterium
ACTTCGCGCCTGTAGTCAAGGATTTCGCAAAAGAAGGATTTCCGCTGGTAGGCGGGCGTTTGGATTACTTAGATGGCAGGCCGGTGGCTGCACTGCTTTACAAGCGACGCCAGCATGTCATCAATCTGTTCGTCTGGCCATCCGACAGAGCCAACGCTACTCCCCGGAAATTCGTCATCAAAGGCTTCAACGTGATTGCCTGGGTTCAAGATGATATGAACTACTGGGCGGTCTCGGACCTAAACGGCAGCGAGTTGGAACAGTTTGCTGCAGATCAGCGAAAGTAGACCAGGCGTGAAAGCGCCTCAGAAACCTGATACCGTGGAACCCTCATGAGGGCTTACCTGATCACGACCGGCGCGCTTTTCGGAATACTGGCACTGCTGCATGTGTGGCGCATCATCGAGGAGAATCGGGCCTTGGGCATGGAGCCATGGTTCGTTCTCATGACGGTGATCTGCGGAGCTCTATCGCTTTGGGCTTTTCGGCTGCTGTCACGACTGCCGCGAGCTTGACGGGCTCGGTCATCCCTCCTACTGCGCGGAAAGGATCAACGATCAGAGCGAGCAGCAGGAGAGCCACGATAGCACGGCCAGCACGAGGATTGTTGCTCCTTGCCATTAATAAGAGCTGGAGGACAGCGAACAGCGCGGCGGCCGCATATCACAACGGCATGTATCGCCCGAGCTGCCAGGTTCATAATTCCCGTTATATCCGAGCCGTCTGCTGCTAGCGCGAGGGCGGGACTGTGAGGGTCTCGCGTTTGCCGCGGACCGTGATATTTTTGAGCGTCAGGCGCGAAATGCCGGGCGGCAATACCGGTGAAAATTGCTGTTCGAGTCCGTTTGCCGTCAGCCGCAATCCTGTGTAGCCGAAGACGAACTGCTGAAGAAAGGCTCCGGCGCCGGTTATAAAACTGATGTTCTGGTTGCGCGGCGTCTCGGCAATGGCGTTGAACGGAGGACGCAGATAAGGCCCGCTAAGCGCATCGAGTAAAGTTCGGATCGTCGGCCGGTCGCCGATTTGTGCCGCGAGAATCGGATAGAACTCAGTGCCCATCATCGCGCCTGAATGACCCTCCTTCACGCGTTGCATCATGGCCTGGACGGCATGACGTGTTTGCTGCTCCGGGAAAGGCCGGGAAAGCGGGAACCAGAGCAGCGCCGAATCGCTATCCGGGAGATACATCCTGGCCGCGACATCCTGCCATTTCGGATTTGTTTTTTCTTTCAACGCGCGCGCGGTTGAGACCGCAAGCTCGAGGTTGCGTTTGGCGACAGCATTCGTGTACGGATCGTTGCTTACTCCTATCTCCGACTCATTTACAGCGACGACGTTGCCGATGATGTAATGCTGTCGTTTCGCGTCGTAGGTCACGCGGCTGGACCAGAAGTCGGCCGTATCGCGGAGGATCGGCCAGCAATCGCGCTCGAGCCATGTCGCATCACCAGTAGCCGCCCAATACTGCCAGCTGGCAACGGCCACATCGCCGTTCACGTGATTTTCAGAGCTGGCATTTTGAGCAGCGAAGCGTGGCGTGCTTTCCGCACCGTCGGGACCGGCTTCCCACGGATACATGGCTCCCGCATAGTGATTGCTTTTTGCGTTCTCACGAGCGACAGCCAGAGTGCGCGAGCGAAATGCGACCATCGGCCGCGCCAACTCGGGATGGAGAATTAAAAGCGGCGGGAACATGAACGTGTCCGCGTCCCAGAAGATGTGGCCATAGTAGCCGGCCGAACTCAGCCCCATGGGTGGCGTGCTGATGTCGAGATCCTCGCGCGTACTTGCCAGCAAATAAAACAGCATGGAGTGGATGGTACGCTGCAGCGCGGGATCGCCTTCGACGAGGATATCCGTGTCCCAGAGGCGATGCCATTTTTCGGCACTCGCTTTGAGAAGCGTCTGCCAACCGCTGGCACGCGCGGATTCCGCGGCCGTTACGGCACGCCGGCGCGCATCATCTTCACCGATGGTGATCGCCGCGAATTTCGTGAAGGTATAGGTTCGTCCAGCATGCGCTTCAACAGTCAGGTCGGCTTCGGCGGATTCGCTGTCCTGATGCACAGCGCACTTCGGGGCTCCGGTCCATTGCATAGCGATCGCCTCCCCGGTGACCACTCCAGTTCCGGGTGCGATAGCAGTCAAGGATAAAAGCGCCCGGGGGGACGAACGAGTTGCATTGAAATCTTTTGCGTCCAGGTGTCCGGGGTACCAGATAGCCCATTGATTCGTTCGGGCTTCGCCTTCCAGAGTTTTCAGCTGTGCCAGCGGATAGCGGTGAGGCGGCGCCCAATTTCGTAGCGGCAGGCGGACGCGGATAGGTCCGGAAAAATTTGGAATGATCGTTAGACTCGCGCCTGCCAATGTTGGATTATCTCGCGCGACAAATTGTTCGACTCGAACCTGGACTGACTTGCCGTGATCGTTCCAAACGTAAGCGGTCTGCAGAAGACCGTCGTACATGTTCAGAGTCTGGCGGTAGGAATCGACCGATGTTCCCGCATGCAGCCATGCAGCGCCGTTGAAGATTGCGAACTCGTTCCAGTTAGGCGCGGCGGCGATGCGCGGTACATCGCCATTCGAGTGATCGTAGACACCGGCGAGAAATGACTCAGACGGTTCGATGCCGAGTGGAGAACTGACGAGTGAGATGACGCCATTGCCGAGATAAGCGGGCGTGTAGGGTTGAGGACTCGTTGCTTCGAACACGAAAGACGACCGGTCCTGAGCGAAAGCGGAAGAGTGAAGCAAAAACAGCAGGATAAGTAGCGGGCCCGCCTCGAGGAAAGTCCCGCTCAGTGCCCTGCGTATCGGCATCAGAAGGTGATATGTGCGCCCAGCATCATATTCCGTTTCTGCGATGTCGGACCGCTTTGGATATCGGAAATGATTCCGCCACCCGCGCCGGTGTTGATGGTGGTGGCGGGAAGAGCGAGATTGGTGTTGTTGAAGACGTTCAAGACGTCCCAACGCAGTTCAAGCCCAACGCGCTCGCCGAATTTGAATCCTTTCGAAAGCTGCCAGTCGGCCTGGAAGAAGTGCGGTCCACGAATCGAGTTTCGGCCCGCATCACCAAACGTATACGCCGGCGGAATGGTGTACGCGGCCGGGTTGAACCAGAGGTTCGCGTTCTGGTTGATACCGGCGAGCGGGTCACCGATCTGCTGCGGGCGGCTGTTTTCATCGGAATTCAAAAACGAGTTGTTGTTGAGGGCGGGCGAGAAGGGCAGGCCGGAGTACCAGCTTGTTATCCCGCGGAAGGCCCAATTGGAGACGATAGCGCTGGTGACGCGACCGCCGCCGGAAATGTACTTCCGTCCTTTCCCGAACGGCAGCTCGACCGTGTGGGCGAGAGTGAAGGCGAACTCGCGATCGAAATCCGCCGGCCCGTAATCTGCCCGTGCGTTCTGATTATTCGTTGGCAGAGGAACACTTTCCTGCGCGTAATCGAGAGCGCGCTGCCAGGAGAAATTAGCGAGGATGGAGTAGGCCGCGGAGAACCGCTTGTTCAACTGAGTTTGCAATGCGTTGTAGTTGCTGCTCGTACAGTCGCATTTGTCGTTGATGGGCTGGGACAGGCCATAGGCCTGATACAGTGGACGACGGGGCAAAAGCGGCCCGGGTCCGGGAGGCGCGGCATTCAGAGAGAACCCGCCATTGAGGTGACGGCCGACGTTTCCGACGTAACTCACGGACATCGTCAACTGCGAGACAAGTTCGCGCTGGATGGTGAAGTTCCATTGATCGGAGTATGGAATCTTCTGGTTCGCAGGAATATACGGTGTGCTGATGCCATTCGGCAACGTCAGGCGCCCGTTAGACGGAATGGTCGGGAAGACGACGGCGGGTGGTGCCGTCGTGATGGGGAACACGGCCTGGAACGGCGACGATGACGTCAGATTCTGGTTGACGATCGACGGGTAGACATCGGCGGCGAGATTGTTGAACGTCCAGCCGAACGTTCCCTGCGCGTATCCGCGACCGTAGCCCATTCGGACCACGGTTTTCTGATCGGGCGCATAAGCGATGCCGAGACGACCCGAGAAGTTGCGCCATTGCGTCTCCTGATTAGCATTCAGGGAAACGCCGCCGACTCCCGGGATATACACGGTATTGGTGGGTTCGTCATAACGACCGCCCTGGCCGGCATTCAATGAGTAGTCCGGGAACCAGATGTCCCAGCGCACGCCTACGTTGAGGGTGAGCTTCGGAGTGACTCGCCAGGTGTCCTGAACGAACGAAAAAGAGCGGTTCTGGCGGTCTTCCTGGGTGGTGGTAGCCTGAGCGAATCGCGCAAAGCTGGCGGGCAGACCGAGCAGGAAGCTGGCGAGAGGGAAGCCGCTCCCGGAGTTGGTGGCCGAAGACGTAACGGAGCCAGTGAAGTTGTAGACTCCTGCGCGGTGATTATCGCTGGGCAGGCGCTGGTTCCACGCTTGCTCCCAGGTGCTGCCGAACCGAAAGGTATGATTACCGGAAACTTTCGTCCAATTGTTCACGTAATCGAAGACGGTTTCTCGTTCGGTTAAAGGGCAGTTGCAAGAGTATCCCATGAAAAGCGAACCGCTCAGTTGAATATCGGGAAGACCATTCGTATCCGGGCGGTTCGGGATGTTCAATCCGGGAATGCCGACGGTATTTGCGAGTTGTGTCGTTTGATCCTGCGCCGAGACGTTAACGCGGTACCGCGAGAATCCGACACGGATGTCCGTCAGGAGCGTGGGGCTTACGGTGATCGTCGCGTCGCCGGCGGCATTCTGGTTTAAGGCGTCGGACAGGCCGGAGAACCCGAGCTGCGGGAAAGCAGGACCGCCGTACAGACCGAACGGACCCGGCGCCGTGATGTTCGATTGCAGATAGTCGTAGCGACCGAAAGCGTGGACCTTGTTACCTCCGCTGAAATAGTCGCCGCGGATGTCGAATTGGTTGGTCGGATAATCTTCGACCGTGCTAGTGGCGTAGTTGTTAGCCGTGGGGTTGGGGTTGCTGACGTTCGGCAGCGGAAGTGCGTTGATCAGGTTGTTGATGGGCGTTGGGATCAGGGTGCTCGGGATGGTAGCGTTTGGAAACGGGCTACGGCCGGTTCCGTCCGGATTGCCGGTGAACGGATTGTAGATGGTGACCCCCAGATCGCTTAAGTTGCCGGTTCGTTCCGCCGGCGTGAGTACGCGTAGAGACTGAGAAGCGCCGATGCGGCGTTGAGTGCCCTGGTAATCGCCGAAGAAGAAGAGCCGGTCTTTCTTGATCGGGCCGCCGATGGATCCGCCAAATTGGTTCCAACGAAGTTCGGGAATGCCGTTGTGTGGCGGCGCAGGCGTACCCGGCGCATGAAGTCCCTGCGTAAAGGGATCACGGGCCTGAAAGTAATCGTTTTGAAGGAATTCGAATACGGTGCCGTGGAATTGGTTCGTACCGGACTTGGTTTCCACGCTGATCACGGCGCCGGTGGCGTGGAATTCGGCGTCGTAGTTGCTAGTCTGGGCTGTGAATTCAGCCACGGAGTCCACGGGCGGGTTGACCATTGTGATACCGAGAACAACGTCGTTATTGTTCATGCCATCGAGCATATAGTTCGTGTTGGCGAACAGCTGTCCACCGGTATTGACCAGAGTCGATTGCTGAGGGTTCTCGCTGGGCGCGTGCTGGTAGGTATTGATGACCGACCCCGGCGTCAGTAGCGCCAAGTTGGTGAAGTTGCGATTTGTCACCGGCAAAGAAGAGATCTGACCGGAAGTAAGGTTCGTTTCGACCACGGCGCGGTCTGTTTCGATGGCGGGCGGCGCGGCTGTTACGGTAACTTCCTGCGTTTCATTGCCTACCTTAAGGGAGGCATCGACTCTGGCGGATTGACTCACGGTAACAGCAACGTTTTGCTGCACGTATTTCTGGAATCCCGAGGCGTTGATTGTGATGGTGTAAGTACCCGGCTGGACATCCGCCTGAGTGTAGTTACCGGAACTGTTGGTTGTTGTCTGGTACGTGACTCCGTTCGTGGTGTTTTGTAGCTGGACGCCGGCATTTGGCACGCCCCCGCCACTCGGATCGGTAACGGTGCCAATGATGCTCCCCGACACGGCGGTCTGTGCGGACATAGTGCTCGCCAGGAATATAGAAAGAAGCGAGCAAAATACGAGCGCAAAGAAGCTTCGCGGCTTCAATCTCATAGTTCCCCCTGATACCCAGATTGTGCAACCGATTTACATCTGCAGCTACCGTTAATATCCCCAGGTAACACATATCGGAATGTAATTCGCTTTGCAGATCAGTGGAGGTGTGTGCGCAGGCTTTTGCATGCGTTTTCGACCGGAATCAAAGCCTGAACCGGCCTAATCGTCAGAACGCGAGGCAGATTTTGCCGAAATGGCTTTGGCCCTCCATGTAACGGAGAGCCTCTTTGTACTCTGTCCACGGGAACACTTTGTCGACGACGGGCTTCATCCCGTGGAATTCGATCGCGCCGTTCATTCGTTCGAACATAGCCCGTGAACCGACATAGATACCCTGGACGCGAAGGCTGTTGACCAGCATGTCCCGAGGACCAATGGACGGTTCGCCCCCGGACAGGACACCAATGATACTCACGGCGCCCCCCGTTCGTACGGCGCGCACGGACTTGGGCAACGTATCACTGCCGCCAACTTCGATCACATGATGGACACCTAAGCCGCCAGTGAGCTTGCGGGCTTGGACCTCCCAGTCCGGGTTAGTTTTGTAATTGATCGTTTCCGCAGCGCCGAGTTCGCGAGCGCGAGAAAGCTTCGCATCGCTGCTGGAGGTGACAACCGTCCGAAGTCCGGCAGCAACGGCGAATTGCAGAGCGAATATCGACACACCGCCTGTCCCTTGAATGAGGACGCTTTCGCCAGGCGCGAGGTGTGTATGTTCGAACAGGGCATGCCACGCCGTGACGGCGGCACAGGGAAGTGCGGCAACTTCGACATCCGACAGAGAAGCCGGCGAGGATACAAGACCGTCTTCGGAGAACACCGCTAATTCCCGAAGGACACCATCTATGGAACCGCCGAGAGCGGACGCACCTTTTTCGCGGGTAGGAGGTCCATCGATCCACGTCTGCATAAAGATCGGTGCGACGCGATCACCCTTCTTGAACCGTGTCACGCTGGAACCGATCTCTTCAACGACTCCAGCGCCATCGGAGAGAGGGACCATCGGACGCTTCATTTTGGGGTTATATACACCCTTCACCACCATCAGGTCGCGATAGTTCAGCGAGGCCGCTTTCATCCGGATGACTACCTCGTGTTCGCGGGGAGGCGGCGCTCCGCGATCACCCAGCGCGAGACTGTCGATGCCGAATTCGCGGATTTCGAAAGCTTTCATGCCTTGATGGATGCGGTGAATTCGACCAGTGCTTCGAGCTTACGGCGCGCGGCTCCGTTGTCAATGGATTCGATCGCCGTGGCCACGGCACTTTTCAAATCCGGAGCCTGCTGTGCGACGAGCAGCGCGGCGGCGGCATTTGCGACTACGATGTCGCGGCGAGGTCCGGCATCACCGTTGAGAACGGAGCGAATGATCTCTGCGTTCGTAGCAGCGTCACCGCCCGCTAGCGCTTCGAGAGACGCTTCCGGCAAGCCGAAGTCGGCTGGAGACCAGCGCCCTTTCTGAACACGTCCTTCCTCGACCTGAAACACGGTTGTCGAGCTCGTTGTGGAGATCTCATCGAGGCCGTCGCCGCCGTGGACCACGAAGGCTCGCTCGATCCCGAGACGGGCAGATGCCAGGGCCAACATCTCCGCCGCACGTACAGAAAATGCGCCGATGAGTTGGACGCGGGCACGAACCGGGTTTGTCAATGGGCCGAGCAGATTGAAAACAGTCCTTCCTTTTAGAAGGAGCCGCGCTTCCTGCGCGTGACGGACAGCCCGGTGGAGAAGCGGAGCGTATAGAAATCCGATGCCGGTTGTCCGAATACATTGAGCGACCTGATCGGAGGGCATATCCACAGGAACACCGAGAGCTTCAAGGACATCGGCACTGCCACACTGGCTCGAGATGCGGCGGTTGCCGTGCTTGGCGACACGAAGTCCCGTGCCGGCAACCACGAAAGCGGCGGCGGTGGAAATATTGAAAGTGCTCGTGCCATCGCCACCCGTGCCACAGGTGTCAAGCAACGGCTCGTCCGTCTGATCTATGTCGACGGGTTGGCTCATTTCGCGAATGGCGGTGGCGAAGCCGACAAGTTCGGCCACAGTTTCGCCCTTACGACGAAGGAAGCTCAGCACGTCGGCGATACCTTCGGTGTTCATGTCGCCCGAAAGCATACGGTGCATCAAGTCGTAGGCTTCCGGTTGGGATAGATGAACGAAGTTCCGGAAGGGAAGGTGAGACGCGCCTCTACTGCTCATGACTGGTTGAAAGAAGCAGTGGCGGCGCCGTTTTGGTTCCCATCGCCACGCTAGCGTAATTAGCCATTCAGTGTAAACACTCTATTGTGAACCAGGGGCCTGAAAGAACCGGGGACGGAAGGCGGAATGAACTGTCTTCAGAACAGCTGCGCAATTCGAGAATGAAGGTACTTCCCCGATTTTTTCATACCTGTGCCCATCTTACGCGGTTGCGGGTCCAGTACTCTGGAATACTAAGGGGAACTGATTGTGCTCGTCGTGATGAAGGCCCAAGCGGGCCCGCCCGAGATCGCGCGCGTATGTGAACGAATCGAGTCGCTGGGATACAAAGCGCATATAATTCCGGGCGAGCAGCGCACCGCAATCGGGATTACCGGGAATAGCGGGCCATTAGACGCGGCGGATTTTGAAGATCTGCCGGGAGTAGCGGAAGCTATCCGCGTTTCCAAGCCTTATAAACTCGTCAGCCGCGAAACGAAACGTGAGAACACCACAGTGCGAGTGCTCGACGTCCCCGTAGGCGGCGATGAAATTGTGTTGTGCGGCGGACCTTGCTCCGTGGAGGGCCGGGAACAGATCCTGGAGGCGGCACGGGCGGTAAGGGCGGCCGGAGGACAACTGCTCCGCGGCGGAGCATACAAGCCGCGCACGTCACCCTACAGTTTCCAGGGCCTGGGCGAACAAGGCCTCCGATACCTGGCCGAAGCGCGAGAAGAAACGGGGCTCGGCATCGTGACCGAGGCCGTGGATGTGGAAACGTTCGATCTGGTCGAGGCATATGCCGATTGTGTGCAGATCGGGGCGCGGAATATGCAAAACTTCTCGCTGCTGCGAAGGGCAGGACGCTCGCGAAAGCCCGTCCTTCTGAAGCGTGGAATGTCTTCCACTCTGGAGGAGTTCCTCATGGCTGCGGAATACATCCTGGCCGAAGGCAACTACAACGTGATTCTGTGCGAGCGAGGTGTACGGACATTTGCCGATCATACGAGAAATACGTTGGATCTGAGCGTGGTCCCCGCGGTGCAGAACCTGAGCCACCTGCCGATCATCGTTGATCCGAGCCACGGGACCGGCAAACGGGACAAAATTGCACCGATGTCACTAGCGGCAATCGCGGCGGGGGCATCGGGACTCATCGTGGAAGTTCATCCCATGCCGGAACGCGCACTCTCCGATGGTGCGCAGAGCCTCGATCCGAAACAATTCGGAGAGCTGGCCGAAGACTGCAGAGCGTTGGCGGAGCTGCTGACCATGAGACGCCGACTCGCGAAGCTACCAGTCACAGTCTAGCGCCGTTCACGAGCTAAACTAGCCTTTGGCTCAAGCGGTCTTAGAAGCCAATAGACACCTATGAAAATTCATGAGTACCAGGCGAAGGCGATCCTTGCCAAATACGACGTGCCTGTTCCGCGTGGGGAAGTAGCGTACACCGTTGAAGAGGCCGAAGCGGCTGCAAAGAACATCGGCGGCAGCGTTGTTGTGAAAGCGCAGATCCACGCCGGCGGTCGCGGTAAAGGAGGCGGCGTCAAAATTGCCAAATCACCCGCTGAAGCGGCTGAGATCGCCAAGAAAATGATAGGTATGACTCTGGTGACCCATCAGACGGGACCGGAAGGCCGAGTCGTTCAGCGTCTCCTGGTCGAAGAAACGCTGCCGATTGAACGGGAGCTGTATCTGGGCATTGTGCTGGATCGCGCTCTCGGTGAGTCTGTTTTCATGGCTTCCAAGGCGGGCGGCATGGAAATCGAGGAAGTCGCAGCGAAGACGCCGGAACTGATCCTCAAGGAGCCGCTTATTCCGGGCACGCCGCTGCAGCCGTTTCAGGCAAGAAAGCTGGCGTTCGAGATGGGCATACCGGCCGCGAGTGTGAATGCCGCGGCGGCAGCGATGATCGCGCTCTCGAAGGCATACGGAGCGATCGACGGCTCGCTCGCTGAGATCAATCCTTTCATTCTGACGAAAGATGGCAAGGTTTACGCGCTCGATGCAAAGATCAACATCGACGACAACGCGCTATACCGGCACAAAGACTTGCTTGAATTACGAGACCTGAACGAAGAAGATCCTCTCGAAGTAGAAGCATCGCGGTTCGGTTTGAATTACATCAAGCTCGACGGCAACATCGCGTGCATGGTAAACGGAGCAGGGCTCGCGATGTCGACAATGGACATCATCAAATACGCGGGAGGACAGCCGGCCAACTTCCTCGATGTGGGCGGTGGCGCGAATGCGGAGCAGATCAAGAACGCGTTCCGGATTCTGTTATCGGACCAAAGTGTAAAAGCTGTTTTGATTAACATCTTCGGCGGAATTCTACGATGTGACACTTTGGCGAACGGCGTGGTTTCGGCAGCCGGCGAGCTTGGGATCAAAATCCCCGTCGTGGTTCGGATGGAAGGCACGAACGTCGAACTGGGACAGAAGATTTTGACTGAGTCCGGCTTCAATTTCACGGTAGCGAACGGGATGAAGGATGCCGCAGAGAAAGTAGTGAGACTAGCAAAATGAGCGTTCTGGTAAATGAAGACACGAAGCTCCTGTTCCAGGGATTTACGGGACGCGAGGGGACTTTTCACGCCGAACAGGCGATCAACTACGGGACGAAGGTAGTCGGCGGAACGACACCGGGCAAAGGCGGGCAGAAACATTTGGATCGCCCGGTGTTCAACACCGTGGAAGAAGCCGTTCACCAAACGGGCGCAAACGCTTCAGTGATTTTCGTGCCTCCGCCGTTTGCGGCTGACGCGATCATGGAAGCCGCGGATGCGGGACTACCACTGGTGGTGTGCATCACGGAGGGCATTCCTGTGAACGACATGATCCGCGTCTGGGCGTATCTGCAGACGAAGCCGGCAACGCGTCTGATCGGGCCGAACTGTCCAGGAGTGATTACGCCCGGCAAGTGCAAGATCGGCATCATGCCGGGGCATATTCACCTGCCGGGACATGTAGGGATTGTGTCGCGCTCGGGCACCCTAACCTACGAGGCGGTCGGACAGTTGACGAAACTCGGTATCGGGCAGTCGACTTGCATCGGCATCGGCGGCGATCCGATTATCGGAACGTCGTTCACGGATGCGATTCAACTTTTCAATGAAGACCCCGATACGCACGCCATCATCATGATCGGCGAGATTGGCGGAAACGCCGAAGAGACCGCCGCAGCATACGTGAAGGCGCATGTCCGGAAACCTGTGGTGGGATTCATCGCCGGTCAAACAGCGCCCCCTGGACGGCGGATGGGACATGCGGGCGCAATTATCTCGGGCGGTTCAGGCAAAGCGGAAGACAAGCTGGAAGCAATGAAGGATGCCGGCATCACTGTGTGCCCCTCTCCCGCTTTAATGGGCGAGATGATGCAGCAAGCGATGCAGGCGAGAGCGTAAAGAGGACACGGGAAGAGTTGATGGCTCGAGAACGGACATTTGCCATGATCAAGCCCGACGCGGTGGCGAAGGGCCACACGGGCGAGATCCTGGCGTTGATTGAAAAGCACGGATTTCGCTTCGTCGCGATGAAGACCAAACGGATCAGCAAACCCGAGGCAGAAGCTTTCTACGCGATTCACCGCGAGAAGCCTTTTTTCAGTGGTCTGGTTACGTTTATGACCGAGGGACCTGTACTGGTACTAGTGCTGGAACGAGATGAGGCAATCGCGAAGTGGCGCGAGGTGATGGGCGCGACGAATCCTGCGAACGCTGCGGAGGGAACGATACGCAAGCTTTACGCCGAAAACATTGAACGGAACACGGTGCATGGATCGGACGCGGCGGACACTGCCGCCCAAGAAATACCTTTTTTCTTCAGCACAGCGGAACTTCTCTAGAAACACAAAAGCGGCGGGAAGCGGAATCTTCACGCTTCCCGCCGCTATGCGCGGGTCGGCCGAAACGACCATCCGGCACGAATTATGCGACTTTAGGCTCAAGTGCCGGTACATCGAGGGCGCTTGCAAGGGCCCGCTTAGTCTTCTCGGCAAGATTTTTGAGCCTGGCGTGCTTCGGACGGCTCAGACGGCGCTCGACACCACGCCGGGCCCGGAGTAATCGAATGCGAACGGCTGTTTCGGACCAGCCATGCTGGCGCGCGATTTCCTGTACTTTATAGCCCTCAATGTAATGGCCTTCGAGAACCACGCGATCATTCGGCTTGCAATCGTTGAGAATGCGCTTCACATCGATAGCGGCCACATTCATCCGTGGAGGTGCTTGCAATTCCGGCAATGTCTGGGTCTGCGGCTCACGGCGCAGAAAGGTCCTGTGAATATTAAGGGCGATACTGTTCGTCCAAGTGAGAACGAGATTGGGGTCTCTGAGTTGTTCTCTGCGCTCCCAACCTTTTGCCCAGGCGGCTTGCGCTGTATCGAGCGCGGCATCGTAGGACAATCCCCGCGAAACTAAGAACCGCACCGTCAAGTTGAAGCCTCGCTGATAGGCCTTCCCGTACTCTTCTGTGGTCATTTATTCTTCACCGCTCCTGTCTTTTTTTGCTAAGTCTCAAACACGATTTAGAGCTCGTGAGAGTTGACAACCTCTTGCGGTCATCCGAGTGATCCGACTGCTATCACCAACGGTATATAGGTAGGCAGTTTTGTGGCCAAGCATGCACTTGAGAGTATGAGGCTGGGTGCTGAGGCGGGATAACCGATTTGAATACAATGGCTTCCAGGGCATACCCAGGTATTCAGACAGTAGATCTTCCACCTTCACAGGGACGCAATTCTTCCCGCCGGGTGCAAAAATTTCTAGACGGCGCATCGAAAACACGAAACCTTTTCAGGCTAGGATAAATGCCTAGTGAAAAGTAGGAGGGAAATTCCCCAGGCAGATTGTGCGAGGGACAGGGAGGATCTGCCGGCATCGTGAGGCGACCCCTAACCAGCGCAGAGAAGTGGACCGCGGTTTATTTGGCTTCTTCGGCTTGCTTCGGTTCAGCCTTTTCGGGCTCTTCCGAAATCTGCTTCATGCTGTCGCGGAACGAGCGAATTCCCTTTCCCAGCCCTTGGCCGAGTTCAGGCAGCTTTTTCGGGCCGAATACAAACAGCGCAACAACCAGCACGATGAGCAGGTGCTGCGGCTGCAAAAGATCATGAAGCATTTGGGTGGTTCTCCTGAGACGGTCACCATCGACCGCATTTTTAGTATATGACGGTTGTAAGGGGCAAATGGAACTAAACGGACCTCCACGTGGCAGTAGCAACAAACACGCGAGAGGGGTCGGTTGACAACCTTCTGACGCTCCGCTATAGTTCTGAAGTACTGTTCTATCAACAAGTTGACGATCACATTTGAATGTTTTCGAGGTAAATTTTAGCGCTTTTCGCGGTACAAATGGCCGGTGCTTCTGATGAGTTCATCGAGTTAACGGAAGCCGAGGATAGCAGCGACTATCAGGCATTCCTGGACGATTACAGCAGTCAATTCGCGCCTAACGAGCGCGAGATGCTGCATGGGCACGTCCTCAGTGTGTCTGAGAAGGAAGTGATCGTTGATATTGGCCGGAAGATAGAGGGACTCGTTCCGGCCGAGCAGTTTCCGCAAGTCGAGGGAAAACCTGCGGTCAAGCCCGGCGATGTAATCGAAGTAATGTTCGACCGGAGTGGTGAGCAGGTAGAAGGTTACATTCTGCTCTCCTATGAGCGGGCACACAAGCTACAGATCTGGGATCACCTAGAAGCTGCCGCGATGGAAGGCAAGGCGATAACCGGGCGCGTTGTCAGCAAGGTAAAAGGCGGGCTGGCTGTAGATATCGGGATTGTCGCGTTTCTTCCCAGCTCTCAAGTCGAGGTTAGGCACGCGAATCTGGATGGTTACCTTGGGCGGGAAATAGAGGTCAAGATTCTCAAGCTGAACCGCCGGCGGGGGAACGCGGTAGTCTCCCATCGCGTGCTGGTAGAGAACGAGCTCCAGACGCGTAAGGCGGAAGCCCTGGCCCACGTATACGAAGGCGCCGAGGTCACAGGTCAAGTCAAAAATCTCACTCCCTACGGAGCCTTTGTCGATCTGGGCGGGATCGATGGCCTTCTGCATGTCAGCGACTTGAGCTATGGTAACGTGACACATCCTTCGGCCGTGCTCCAAGTAGGCGAGCAGATCACCGTCAAAGTGCTCAAAATCGACCGCGAGAAAGAACGCATTTCTCTCGGCCTCAAACAGATGCGACCGGATCCCTGGCTGGATATCGAGAGCCACTATCCACGCGGAAGCAAAGTAATCGGCCGCATCGTGAGTGTGACCGATTACGGAGCTTTTGTGGAGTTGGAGCCAGGCGTTGAGGGCCTGATCCATATCTCCGAGATGACCTGGAGCCGCCGCATGAAACATCCCGCAAAAGTGGTAAAGGCAGGCGACCAGGTGGAGGCCGTCATCCTGGATGTCAAGCCTAAGGAACGGCGGATTTCCTTGGGCATCAAGCAACTCGAGGCGGACCCCTGGACCACAGTGGCTGACCGCTACAGCATCGGTTCTGTGGTGGAAGGCCGCGTCCGGAAACTCGCGGACTTCGGCGCCTTCATCGAAATCGAAGAAGGCGTGGACGGCCTCGTGCATGTGTCCGACATGTCCTGGACAGCGCACGTCAAGCATCCTTCGGAACTGGTCAAAAAGGGGCAGATCGTGCAGGCGGTGATTTTGAACATCGATGCACCGAACCGGCGGCTGTCGCTTGGGATGAAACAGCTGCAACCGGACGCATGGGAAACGTTCTTCCGAACGCACCAAGTGGGCGACCTCGTGCGGGGCCGGGTTTCAAGGACCGCCGTTTTCGGCGTATTTGTGGAACTCTATCCAGGCGTTGAGGGTCTGTGTCATCGATCGGAAATCCCTGGAGAAAAGGGGCGCAAGCTCGGTTCCAGGAATCATGAAGAACCAGCCCTGGCTATCGGCGAGGAACACGACTTCAAGGTAATCAAAGTTAACGAAGCGCAAAAGAGGATCGGGTTGAGCTTGCGCGCGGTTGGCGAAGACGATGAGCGGGAGCGGTTGCACGGATATAGCCGACAAGCGGTCGCTGCGACATCGACAGTAGGGAATGCCATCAGGCAGCAGAAATGGCGGGAGCACCAGGACTTGAGCGAAGGAACAGGTTATGACGAAAGCTGAGTTGATCGAGGAAGTGTCCAAAGTTGTCGAAATGACACGCAAAGACTCGGAAACAATCGTTGAGACCATTTTCGACAGCATCGTCAGCAGCCTGCATAAAGGTGAAAAGATCGAGATCCGCGGTTTCGGTAGTTTCCGAACGCGGCAGCGCCAACCGCGAGTGGGCCGAAATCCGAAAACCGGATCGCGCGTCGAAGTTCCCTCCAAGCGGATTCCTTATTTCAAGCCGAGCAAAGAGCTGCGGGACCTGGTGAACCATTCGGCAGCGAACGAGAACGCGTCGAACTCCTCCCATCAGACAACGACGCTCGTCGGTGAACACGATAAGGCTTGACTCAGCTTTCGGAGATGAACCGGTTGTGGACGCCTTGGCGATCCACTTACATGAAGGAAAAGAAGGACAGCGACAGATGCATTTTCTGTGCCGCGGCGGCTGCTCCGATTAGCGAGGATCCGAATAACCTTGTTACATACCGGGGCCGCCACTGCTTTGTCATTTTGAACCGCTTTCCGTACACAAGCGGTCACTTGATGATCGCGCCTTACCAGCACGCTGCGCGTCTGGGAGAAATGCCCGGCGAGACCACTCATGAAATGGCGGATCTCGCTCGTGAGGCTGAGAGTCTGCTGCAAATCGCATACAATCCCGATGGATTAAACATTGGACTCAACCTGGGAGAGGCAGCCGGGGCGGGCATTGAGCAGCACGTGCATATGCACGTACTGCCGCGCTGGAAGGGAGATGCGAATTTTATGACCAGCATCGGCAATACGCGCATCATCCCCGAAACCCTCGAGCAGACCTACAGCAAGATCAAAGAGGGTTTCGAGCGGAAAAGTAAGAGCTAGCGGATATTGATGTTTATCAGAGCGTTGTCCGGATGGCTATGGCGCCACCGCCAGTATGATGCGCGCTGCGCGTCTGTCGCGCGATCCCAATCAATGTAATTGTGGTGTTGCTCGTTCCAGTAGATCCGCCACGCTCGCTGCTCGTGTTCGTCCCATTGATGATAGTCTTTGTGAGAATTGTCGTAATAGCCTCTCCCGTCGCGATAATCCCGATCATGATGCTCGTCCCTGTCATGATGATCGTCACGGTCCTGCGCATACAAGGCAGCCGGCGCGATAAGAGCGACGCTGAGCGGTAAGACAAGTAGAATTCTTTTCATTTTGATGATTCCCTCCAACTCCACTCGTTAGACTTTTCGCTCGCACGAGGTGTTTCGGTGCCAAGACCGCTCGAGGGACTGGCCTCCAGTACGGGTACGAAAAAAGTTTGAAACTTTTCGCTTACAGGGTCTACGAACGTAGAGAAAATGGGGTCGATCTGGCACTATAGTTATTTAGCTTCATGTTTGACTGGTCACTCGACCCGCGGTCGCGCCTGGCATTGTTATGCCTCGTCACGGCCTTTTACTTCTGGAATAACGATCTGTTGTTCTTCACGTTCGTTCTGATGGCCGTCTGCACACGCTTTGGCTCGCAGGTTTTCTGAGCTGCACGGTCCCTAAGCGCGCGCGAGCGGTGACTCGTAGTACCGGTTCAGTAGATCCTCAGGCCCGTCGAAGATTGCAACACACCCGGCATTTCTGAGATCCGTTTCCGGAAATCCTCCGCATCGGACGCCCACAGTGCGGAGGCCGGCACGCTTGGCCGCTTCGGCATCGTGGGGACTGTCACCGACAACAATTACGTTCTGTTTTTTAACCCCATCACCTAACCGGCTAAGGGCAGCTTCGAAGATGTCGGGGTACGGTTTAGACCGCTCGGCATCAGCAGAAGACGTATGCGCGTGCACTAAGTCTTCAATTCCCGCGATGCGCTCGAACGTGCTTAGTTCATCTCCTTTGGAAGAAGAGGCAATTCCGAGCTTCTGCCCGTTGGCGGCTATGCGCTCGAACAGGTCGCGGACGCCCGGAAACGGTTTGACCTGCGGAAGGAATTTGCGTTTGAAGAGATCACTCCGGTATTCCGAGATTTGTTTGCCTTTCGTTTTCAGCTCTTCCGGGCTGAGGAAGACGGGTAGGAGTTGGTCTCCTCCCTTTCCGATCTGGCTTCGAATTCGACTGAATTCGAAGTCATATCCAAAATGAGCAAAAGCTTCCTGCCAGGCTTGGGCGTGAAGGTCGACGGAGTCGAGAAGCGTTCCGTCCATATCGAAGATGATGGCGTCCACCATGAGTCCTCTCCATGGACTCGCGCAGCACGCCTGCGGCTACAAAGGTTCTGAACGTAGTGTTTCAGCTTGTACTTGCATCCAATAACGAGAATGTCTACGGCTTCGCATGTAGGTCCGGCTCTGCCGGACGAGGTGAAATCGGCTGAGAAAGCAGGACTGCGCTATGTAATTCCGGGCGGCGTCGGAATACGCCGCAGGAGGGCGGGTGCCGGGTTTGTTTACCTGGACAGACATGGAAGGGCCATCAAAGACGAGCCAACTCTGAAACGCATCCGTTCGCTCGTGATTCCTCCGGCATGGAGTTCCGTTTGGATCAGCCCCGATCCAGACGGGCACATCCAAGCAGTCGGGCGTGACGCGAAAGGACGAAAGCAGTATCGTTA
The DNA here is from genome assembly GCA_019243205.1 of Acidobacteriaceae bacterium. Lineage (GTDB taxonomy): Bacteria > Acidobacteriota > Terriglobia > Bryobacterales > Bryobacteraceae > Bog-105. The sequence continues at coordinate 18,032 of JAFAUR010001058.1, forward strand.
CCACCCCGCGTACCGCGCCGTGCGCGACTCCGTGAAGTTCGACCGCATGCGAGCGTTCGGGGAGGCTCTGCCTCATCTACGCAGGATCATAGGACAGGACCTCGCCCGGCCTGGGCTCCCGAAGCGCAAGATTCTCGCGGCAGTGGTCAAGCTGCTGGAAACTACATACATTCGAATCGGGAATGAAGAATATGCCGAGGAGAACGGCTCGTTCGGATTGACGACGCTGCGAAACCAGCACGTGCAGATTTTGGGCGAGATGTTGAAGTTTAAATTCCGTGGCAAGAGCGGGCAAGTTCATGAGATCACGTTGGAAGATAAGCGGCTGGCGCGAATTTTGCGCAAATGCAAAGACATCCCCGGGAGTGCCCTCTTCCAATACATCGATGAAGAGGGTCAGCCTCAGACGATCGAGTCGGGCGATGTGAACGAGTACGTACGGGAAATCAGCGGGGGCGATTTCACGGCGAAAGATTTTCGTACCTGGGGAGGAACCTGTCTGGCTGCGAGCTATCTGCTCAGCCGGTGTGCAGCGGATAAGGAAGGCGAGAACGGTCCGACAAAGTCGGCGTTGGTAGATGTAGTGAAGGACGTGGCCGCAAAGTTGGGCAACAAGCCAGCAACGTGCAGGAAGTACTACATCCACCCATCCGTGATGGATTGTTACTCGAGCGGCGAGATTTGGGAATACGCCGAGAAGTATCGCGACAGCCGCAGCAATTATCTTTATGAGCAGATTGTCATTGGGCTCATCACACCCATGAAGAAGGCGGGGATCAAGGTGGCCTGATGCCACCCCGGTAGATACGATAGAAGCATGAAATCAGAAGTGATGGCGGGCCCAGAACAGCAGTTTCTGACCGCGTATCGTTCGAAGTTGTATCAGGCGCTCGACCGGATCGACCTCGATCAGGTCGAACGCGTCGTTCAGCTCTTAAAAGACGCCCGCGCCAATAATCGCCACATCTTCACGTGCGGCAACGGCGGCAGCGCTTCAACGGCTTCGCATTTCGTAACCGACATGGTAAAAGGCGCCAGCTATCTCCGCGACCAACGATTTCGCATCATCGCTCTAACGGATTCAATGCCGACCATCACGGCTTACTCGAATGATGTAAGTTACGACTGTGTTTTCACGGAGCAGCTGAAAAATTTCGCAGAACCGGGAGATGTGTTGATCGCAATCAGTGGGTCTGGGAACTCACCGAACGTGGTATGCGCGATTGAATACGCCAGATCGAGGGGATGTTCGACCGTTGCGCTTACCGGGCGAGATGGCGGCAAGCTCGGTCGAGCAGCAGACGTTGAAGTACGCGTGGCAGAGGAGCATATGGGCAGAATCGAGGATGCGCACCTCATCATCTGCCACATGATCTGTTACTACTTCATGGAAAACTAGTCGGCAACCAAGCTCTGCTCTCGGCCGTGGATCGTGACAGTTTCCAGCGCCGGGGCGATAGTCTTGGCCTTCTTAAATTTCACAAGCGCGATCAGGCCCCAGATGCCGATCATGACGTACATGAGCGCCTGGAATAAAAGAATATAAGCGATGGAATCCGTGCGACTGATGCCGAACGGTGTCAGCACGCTCACTGCTACAAACTGGTAAATTCCGACGTAACCTGGAGTCGAAGGCAGTGCACTGCCCAGACCGAGTCCCGCAATCAGCAGAAATGCTATGGGGGCGTTGATGGAGACTCCCAACGCCTTCGCGCCGATCATGGTCGTGACCGCATCGAGGCACCAGATGACACAAGTGAGCGCGAGGAAGCCGCCCAGCCTTTTCAGATCATGGAAACTCCGGATCCCGCGGAGGATATGTTCGATCAAATGCTGCAGGCGCTCGCAAATGTTTTGCGGAAGCGGCAGCGCCTTCAAGACGGTTTTTGAAACCTTATCCAGGTAAGGCAAGGTTGCGAGCGCCAGGATGCCGCAAGCACCGGCTATCGCAAACGGCTTCGCCGCTGCCGCCAGCCACCCAGGCCGAAAGGAAATCGTAAGCAGCACAAGTGCGCTGATTGTCACAAGCGCAATTGCATCCGCAAGACGTTCGCAAAGCGCGGTCGTCAATACAAACGCTTTGCTCAAACCGGAACGTGAGCTGATCATCAGCGTGCGCACCACTTCCCCAGCCCGCGCGGGCAAGAAATTGTTGCCGAAATACCCGGCAGAAGTGGCCCAGAACGCTGTCGAGACGCTGATATTGCCCTCAGCCTTCAGGAGAATGCGCCAGCGAAAAGCGCGTAGAAATAGGGCGGTTGAGAAGATAGCGCAGCAAAGCAGCAGAAACGGAACATTCGCATGTGCGAGAATCCGGCCCACGCGGGCCCATTCGATGCCTCGGAGGGAGAAATAAAGCAGGATGGCTGCGAGGGCGATCGCAAACACAGTTGAAACAAAACGCATGCCCAGGCGAGTGCCGGTAGCCCTCGGTGAAGGTTCGCTATTCTGAGGAAAATCCAAAATCGTACCTCTATCTACTCTCGCATTTTCAGCTACAAATTCCTAGCCGCTCCCACCCCCGTTGGGCGTAACGATACTACAGCTTAGGAGCATTTACGAGGTACAAACGGTAGGGGCCCACCCAGCCAAGAAGTTCAATCTGTGCGCCTTCAGATTTCAGCGCGTTATACATCCAATACTCCCCGTACAGTAAGAACTGCGTATGGGTGCGGCGAAACTGGAAGTAATCCGTCAACGGCCATCCTGTCCAGCGATGAATGGCGAGAGCGGCCAGGGCGGCGTTATCGTTTCCCGCAAACCTCAACATCGATTCCCGGCTGGTAATCATGATGAGGCGAGATGAAAGCCACGCCGGTCCGTAAAGATGAGTGCGCATAGCGAAGTCAAAGTCCGGGCTTACCAGGTCGAGATGAGGGTAGCGGTTCAGCAGATCCGGGTTTTCGCCGGCCCACTGCGACGAAGGCGAAAACGCGGGCTGCCGAGCTAAATCGATGTAGCCGATTTGGTCGACTATGAGCGAGATGAAGAGAGCTCCTAACAAAGCCGTGCGATTTCCGCCTGCTGCGTAATAGATGGCGGCTCCGACGAGAATGGCGACGCCGATAATCATGTAGATGGCATGCCAAACCCGGAAGGTATTCGACGCAAGTCCGGCTGTGGAGAACACTAACAAGGGCGAGAGCGCGAAGGCGGAGGCAACGACCCATTGGTAAGGACGAAGCCCATCGACGCGGCCTGGATCACGGAACACGAATCGCAGCGTGACGGCGACACCGAGCGCGGTAAGCGCAACAGGATAATTTAACGAATTGAGAAACGTAAGACCTAAATCGCCCGCGCTGAGCGGGTGAAAAGGGTGAGCCCGATAGATGGCGCCCGCGGGCAGAAAGGCGGCATAGATGGGAGCAGCGACTAGAGCAGCAGCGGCGAGAGACGTCCAGACGGCCCAATCGATCGCGCGCCTTACGGCTGAGCGTACCAACTCACCGAGCACGATCGGAACGATTCCGAATGCGGCGTAGTAGTGCAGCAGCATTGCCGCTTCTGTGGAAATTCCCAGCAAAACAATCCAGAAGCGTCTGTTCACACGGGCCTGAGCTGCCCTGTCCCACGACAGTAACGCGGCGGCGAGAGCAGCGATTAGCAGAGAATATGGCCGCGCCATGGCGCCATACTCAGCATGCGGGCTGCTCGCCAAAAGTTCGGCCGCTATGAGTGCTACTCCGAATCCGAGCCAGTCGCGGACGACTCCGAACAGTGCGGCTGCTGCAATACACATCCCGAGGATGGATGGGATCCGCACAGCAAGATCCACGGGGACAGGGAGATGCGCGAAAAGAAAGCTAACGATCGGGAATAAAGGCGGATCGACATTAAGCGGTTCCCGCCGTAGCAGCGTCAGAACAGTCTGAAGATTCGCGGATTGCGCGGATATCCGCGCCATCAGCTCGTCTGTGTTGAGCGGGGTGTGGAGCGCGCGGACGAGGAGATCAAAGCAGATCAATGCCAGGAGTGCAAACAGGGACAGCTCTTCTCGCTTGGGCGTAAGAGCGAGTCGGAGGTGAGCCGTTCTCCTGGTGCAGGAACTCAATCGATATCACTTCATTCCGGGTTGGGGGACCGCGCCTCGAATAGCCAAGCCCCGCCTTGCCGCGCGACCACTCTGTCGAGTAATCCCTTGCTAGCGAGCCAATCGGTCATCACATCGGTCGAGATTCCGGTGTGGAGGATATAGAAACGTGGATATCTGGCGAAAAAGGTTGCGGCATCGGTTATGGGCAAATCGGGGCGGATTGGAATCCAGCGCTTTACCTGGTTCTCATTGGTCGGGTCAGGACTGACAACTCCCGCGGGCGCTGTGACGTACACGAAGCGAGACCTGGTCGCGGGCGGAGCCGATTCTTCCAGCTGAAGAAATTGAAGACCTTCTCCGATCACGACTGGAAGTGACCTGTCCGTCCGGGCCAACATGGGCTGCAGGTAATCTGCTCTTTCGCCGAAACTTGGAATGTCCATGAGAGTCATCGAGCAGGCTATCAGGACCATGAAAGGCCCGATGATTCGGATGGTCGACAGATGACTAACGACGCAGGCGGCCAGAATGGAGAAACCCAGACACCCAATCAGGCAGTAACGATCATTGAAAGTCTTTGTGACGAGACGAGCGACGATGAAGATGCACAATGGGAACACAACCTCACAGAAAGCTATCACGTATAGGTTGGTCCGGCTCTTCTCGGTCGGTCCTGCCGCCACTCTGAAACTCGATGCCTTCAGACCGCGCGACCCGCTCAGGGCGTAAGCGGCCCCGAGCAGAACAATTGTGGAAAGAAGAAAGAGCACGTGCTGTCCGCTGAACAGGAACAGTTTCATGTACACGAAGCCGAGTGCGGATATTTTGGGCCTAGCGTAATAGGAGCTGCCCCAAGTATCGCCGGCATTGAAGCGGCTGAGAGTTCTGAGTAGCGGCAACCAGGCTAGCGAGCATAAGCCGGAAACAATAAGCGCAATCCAAACTGCAGGTCGCACTCTGGCGTGAAGCATCGACCACACGAGTTCCATAGAGCCGAGGCAGACCACGAAGAGCGCCGCATAGAAGTGCAGTGATCCGGTGAAGGCGAGGAGGAGTGCAATCCCCGCGACGCGCCAGAACGAGATGCCAGTCCGGTCGAGATCGTCCCAGAGCAATGTGGCAAGGGCAAAACAAGCAACTAGCAGCGCATACGGGCGTGCCTGCAGAGCGAAAAAGGGCAGGAATCCTAATAGCGCGAATGTCACACCAAAGGCGGCTGAACTGATGTCCAGATAACGACGGAGAAGCGTGAACAGGCAAATGCCGGTGACGATATGAGCGAAAACCGACAATAGCCGGTAAACCAAGTAGCTATCTCCCGCAACAGCCGACAAGTAATGAAGCAGGAGGTGGTAAGTTGGCGGCGAGAATTCGGCACCGTGCGCCAGTGCCGAGTAGATAGCAGCAGCGGATGGCAAACGGGCGACCCACACCGCAAGGACCTCATCCATCCAAAGAGGGTTCGAGGCGGCAGCCCGCAAAATAACAACGAGATCGCAGAATAGAAACAATACAACCAAGGCCAGCACTAATCTATCGCCGGTCAGCGCCGCTCCTCTCCATACACGGACGCGGTTGCGGTTGGTCGTGGAAATTTGATCGGTATCGATTTCGGTGGGCGCAGCCATCTTAGGATGAATGGAATGGTAAAGGTTCAACTCCGTACTTTTCCATCTTCGAAAAGTCGGGTTTTAGATTTTGGTAAATGAAGCTGATAACGCTATCGCTACGGACTGGCAGTTTGATTTGCATTAGTTCAGATGTCCTTAGCCCGCCGTAAAGGATTCGCCACGGAACGGGTATAAAAGTAACTTTGCGGCCCTCCTCCTCAGCTATTAAGGAAACAATATCGCGGAACGGCCAAGCCTTCGGATGAGCAATCGTCAGCGGTGACGGTTCCCCGTCGAAATCGCCTGCGACTGCGCGGGCAATAACCTGCATTAGGGTTTTCTCATGTAAGAGGTACTGGGGAGCGCGTCCGTCGCCAATCAGCGGAATAAGTTTGCTCTTCCGAACCTGTTCTCGGATCGTTCCGAAGATGCCCCCGGAATGGGGACCAAACACGAGCCCGGGGCGAAGAACGGTTCCGCCCATCGAGTTGAACGTATCCTCCACTTCGAGCTTGGAGCGTCCGTATGCGGAGTGGCAGCCCGGAAACGCGCTGATGGTTGAGATAAAGATAAACCGAGATACTCCGGCGCGGCCCGCCATCTCAAGAAGCCGGCGGGACCCGGCGACACTGGAACCCCGCAGTTCGTCGAGGCTGTTTGCTCGCATGTCCCAGGCTGCGTGCACTAATGTCGTCACTCCGCGAGCACGCAATGCACCAGAGATATCGGTCGCCGCTTCCAACTCCCACTGCAAGTCGTTTCGGTTTCCCGGCCGGCGCACAAGCGGCACAACTGCCGCTTGCGGCGAGATTGCATCCACAATCAGTGAACCAACATAGCCGGTTGCGCCAGTAACCGCACAGACTTCGGAAGCAGGCATTGCGCTACGAGTAAGCGTTCAACATCGAGCCGATGCGGTAAGCATTGGCCATAACGCTTAGAGTGATGGTTGTTGCCGGAATGGACGGGAATATAGTCGAATCCACGGCGTGGATCCGGCTCAAACCCGCCGGTCTCCCGAAAATATCGCTTTGGCCGCGCGTGGGAGTGTTGGACATGGGGAAAGTTCCCCCGGAATGAAACCCGCGTCCGGGTCGACCGGCCTTGAACATCGGGACAAGCGGCACCAATCCAGTAGTGCCCATGAGACCCGATAGTTTCTTGGTCACTTTGCGCAGAATTTTCTGAGTCTCCGGTTTCGGCATGCCCCGGAGGTGGAGAAAGTCCGTTCCGTTTTGCATGCGAAGAGTGAGGTCCATATCAGGCGAGTGAGCGGAATGCAAATAACCCTGAAAGAGCAACAATCTACCGACAAATGTCTCGAACGGGAAGAAACGCTTCAAAGGTCCAAGTTTGTCGACCACGGGTTCTCGAAACAGCTCGTTATACGTATAGGTCTGCAGATGAATCGTGTAGGGGCTGATACCGCGATCGAGGACTTCGATAAACAGTTGAGCCAGGGTGTGTAGCCGCTCGGTTGCCACGTCGCTAGTACCCTTCACGCGCAATAACGGCAACAGGAAGTACTGCGAATCGCGAAGCTTCACAGCAGAGTCGTACCAGCCTAAAGAGCGTAGCAGGACAGCGGCGGTCCCAAGGACGCCCGCGCCCACGAACACTCGATCGCCCTGCATCCGGATTTCCCCGCCCTGGGCCTCGATTCCCTGAATGGCGACACCTGTCGCATTTTCCTCGACCGTCCGAACTGTGGTACCTGGGCGATAGTGGAAATGAGGATGTTTGAGCAGATCTGACAAAGTGGAATCGACGGAGTAGATGAGCCGATGCGGGCACCCGTACATGCAAAGCCCACAGGCCACACAGCCGGACGTGCCATTCAGCTGCGCCTTCACGGCCAGCCTGGCCACTCCAAACGAGATGCCTTCCGCTTTCAGCTTATCCCGCCGCCTTTCGAGGTCTGCGAGCAGCCCCTGTGCCTGACGGCTCATCGGTAGAGGCGTATACCGATCGCTGTACAAAGGGAAATCGGCTTCCAGATCATCGCGACGGGCCGCGAGTGGCATCCAACGAAACACAGCGCGGTAGCCGGGCTCCAGGTCCTGCTGCGTGATCGGCCAGTCCTCCAAGTCGCGCTGCAGATAGGGAAGGACTGCGCTTCCCCACACGGTGCTGAGCCCACCTTGTGCGTATGACGGTCTGGATTCCGATCCTTCGCATCTCACCGGAGTTGCTCCCGGGAGCAGACGGTACGGGAAGTCAGAACCGTAAGCCAGTTTCAGGGGAATACCGGACGCGCCCGCACTCATGCCGTCTTTCATGAAAGCGACTGATTCTCCCGTCCATTCTGCCGGTGCCCGCTGTGCGACTTCGAGGATTTTCTGCAGACGTTGCGGCTCGATCGTCTGACCGGAATCGAGCATAGTGACTTCGGCACCGGCGTCCAACAAACCTTTCGCACAGGCGACACCGGCGGGACCGGAGCCAATGACGAAGATCAAGGCAGGCCCCCAGGGCACGACCCCAGCACGCTAAATCGCTGCCACCTCGGCAGACGCATACTCTTTTAGTGGACCATTTGCGTGGTGGCGTACGCTCAGCGCGAGAGTGCTCATGAGAAAGCTGGAAAGAATGATTTCCATCCCGAGGCTCATAGCGATCGACGAGGGAATCACGAGGCGAGCAATGACCTCCGTGTCGAGTTCTCCAAAGCCGTGCTGACCCCATGAGATCACGGCGTAGATAGCGAGCACCAGTCCGAGCAGGAAAACCACGATTCCCGCTGCCAACCCACCTTCAAGTGTGAGCTTACCGAAAAGCAAGTCCTTAGTTGCCGTAGGAGGGTAGAGTCCCTCCTGCACAGCATAGATGCGCGAGAGCATGGAAAACAAAATGGCCTGGAAGCCGATAACGATAAATGAGCCGCAATAAATGAGTGTGTCAAGGCCGAGCCGCACTCCATCGACGGTGACTGGCTGCGCCGTCAGAATGGCACCGACCATCAGCCCCAAAAAGAGAAGAGCCAGGCCCGGATATAGAAAGAGCCAATTGGGACTGAAGAGCAACATGAAACGTAAATGCCGCCAGCCGTCGCGATACGGTCGGAGGTGTGGCGGACGCGACCGCCCGTCAGGACTCAGCGTCGTGGGGACCTCTGCCATACGCATGTTCATGATAGTGGCCTTGATGACCATCTCAGAGGCGAACTCCATGCCCGTGGTACGAAGGTCCATGCGATTGAAGGCAGTTTTTGAGAAGCCCCGAATGCCGCAATGGAAATCTCCGACAGGTGCACGGAACAGCACCTTGCCAATCGCAGATAAAACGGGATTGCCGATATAGCGATTCTTCCAGGGCATTGCGCCCGACTTTATTTCGCCAGTGAAGCGGTTCCCCATCACCAGATCGTAGCCTTCCCGGAGCTTCTTGAGAAATCCGTCCAGATTAGTGAAGTCATAACTATCGTCCGAATCGCCCATGATGCAGTAGCGCCCGCGTGCAGCTTGAGTAGCGCCGTAAAGAGCCGCACCGTAGCCCCGCACCGGGATGGCGATGACGCGCGCGCCGGACCGCAAAGCTATTTCCTGCGAGCCATCCGTTGAGCCGTTATCACCGATGACGATTTCCCCGCGCACACCCGATCGCTGCAGGTAACCGTCGGCTTTCCTGATGCACACTTCCAGAGTTTCGGCTTCATTGAGGCACGGCATGATGATCGACAATTCGATCTCGGAATTGTCGTCTTTCCTGCTGAGCGCTGGCGTTAGGTCCGCTTTCATTCTGAAGCGACCGCTGCCGGAAAAGTTTTCACTATTCGGAAACGATGAGTCCAGTTCGACAGGACTGACGAATGCGCGACCACCCGGGACGGTAGAGCTAACTGTTGACAGAGCAGCGAGTTGAGTGGCTCCTTCGCGATAATCAGCAGAGCAACAACCTCTTGAACCAAGTTTGGCTGCCCTCAGGATATCAGCAAGATCCTGGCTTCGTAAAGTCGCGGTAAAGGAGTACTTAAGGCCTTGAAATGTTTCAGAAACGAGATGAATCCAGTATTGTTTCCCTGATTTTTGGGTGATAATGATCGGTTCTCATGTGTAATGCTTCACAAATCCGGAAACTGCGGATTATAGCGTATGTCGTGATTCTCGCGCTGGGAATTGCTCAAGCATGGGCCACGCGGCACATCATCTTCTCCGACGGGATCTCATATTTGGAGATAGCAAGCGCTTACCTGCGCGGAGATTGGGCGAACGCCATTAATTCGTATTGGAGCCCGTTCTACTCCTGGTTGATTGCGGCCACCCTATGGCTGTTAAGGCCGGGCCCTTACTGGCAAGCGTCCGTATTACACATCGTCAACTTTATCGCGTACGCGGCCGCGCTGGTCGCTCTCGATTTGCTGATCGGCGAGATCCTGAGAGCCATGCAGGTAGATGTATCCGGCCCGAACAAACCGTTGTCTCCCTGCACCATCTACGTCGCGGCGTATACCGCGTTTCCTGTCGCAGCGCTCGGAATCATTGGTTACAACTCACCTGACACTATCAGTGTTGCGCTGATGCTTCTGCTAAGCGCACTCATCTTGAAAGTCCGACACATAGCGGGCTTTCCGATGATGTTTGTGCTGATCGGGGTAACTTGTGGTGTCTACTATCTGGCCAGAACCGGATTTGCCCCTTTGGTTCCGCTTTGCATTCTCGCGGTGCTGATCCCTCTCCGGCACAGCAACAGATCGTTGCTGAAACCGGCAGCGGTAATGACATTGGCAGTTCTGGCAACATGTGCTCCGTTTGTACTGGCGATCAGTCACAAACAGCACCACTTCACGATCGGCGAAGCCGGGAAGCTGACGTACGGATGGGAAGCTTCGGGCGCGATCAGGTTTACACATTGGCAGGGCGAGCCCCATGACATCGGAGTGCCGACACACCCGACCAAGAAGATCAGCACACATCCGGATGCTTATGTCTTCGACGGACCGGTGGGTGGTACGTATCCTCCTTGGTTCGATCCAACGTACTGGTACGACGGCATCAAGCCTAAGCTGAAACCTGCGCTGCAGCTTCGAGTATTCTCCATCGGCGCTCTGCTCGTCATTCGTTTGCTGCTGGCATCTCCGATAACAATTCCGTGCATCATTCTGATAGCGCACATGGGATTGCTGATATGGTTGCGGAAACTATGGTCCTTCTGGCCCATGCTTCTCCCGACGATTGCCGGCCTTCTTCTGTACTGCCTGGTGTATGTCGAAAAGCGCTACATCGCTTCGAATCTCATTGTCATTTGGCTTGCCGTCCTTGCCAGCATTCGAATCCGGGGCGAGAATTGGCAGAATTGGGCCAACCGCCTGACGCAAACATTATGCCTGGTCTTCTTCGCATATTTCCTGTATTCGCGCGCTTATCCGCCCGTTGCAGGGTCTCTTTGGGACCTCACTCATCTTCGGGAACACGACAAGAACCTGAATTATATGTTCGCGGAGCGTTTGAAGAACCTGGGATTACAAGCTGGTGATAAAGTCGCCTTCATCGGCATCGGGACGAACGCGGATTGGGCGCGATTGGATGATGTTCGGATTGTCGGTGAAATACCGATCGTTTGGCAAAGGCCTCAGAAACTTCTCGACAATTACCTGATCGAGAATTCGGAGCAAGTGCGGGCATTCTGGAAAGCCGATGCTACTGTACGCAAACACATCCTGGAGGAGTTCAGAGGTGCTGGAGCGGTGATGGTGGTGACCGACGGTCTGTATAACAAGAACTTTCCTCCCGAGTGGAAACCAGTTCTCACTCCTATTGAGATTGGAAAACCTCGCTTCAAGGACGACATTGATTACGAGCGGCGCCAGAATTGTCGTTATGTTTGGCTCGTATCTCCGCACACCCAACCATCGACATCGGCCGGAGCGAACCGCCGATCAGACGGCAAGCGCTCGTAACCCCCGGCTTTCGTAGCTCGCATTCGAACTCTGCGTTCCCTCATCTGAGTGCGCTCAAGACGACCCTAGCGAGGGTCGCTCCGGCTTTCTTCCGGTGCCAAGTGTATCCGTTCAAGATTGGCAACGGCTGTCGAAAAAAACTCGCAGGTTGTTGTCTTGCAGACGAGAAAAATCTTGTGCCTACTTCTTGTGATCGTAGTCATCCTGTTAGGCGCAGCAGAAGCTTGCCAGACGCGTCATGAATCATTTCCGACGGAATTTCTTGTGTGGAAATCGCTACTGCGTACGCACACGGACCCAGCGCCCGCTTGAATAGGTCCCTCATTGCTGCCTCGCGTGACGTCAGGGAGTCGGCGGCAGAAGTTTGTAAATCAAAACAGAGCCGAGCGGGTGGGCAGAGCCGTTTGAAAATTGTCCGAGCAACCTAAAGCGCGCAGAGTGATCGATCGCCTCTTGCAACAGGCGAATGTGATCGAATCGGTCAGCGCTACTGAAGTTATCAACCGCTACAGCCGTTACGCCGTGACTATCGAGATACTGCAATAGCTGCGATGGAGAAGAGAAGAGGCAGCGGTAACTAGAAGCATCCCAATTCACGTGCGCGAGGGTCTTCGTCGCACGCAGGATTGTGCACCTTGGGTAAGGTTGCAGCATTGCCATTTCGGAAATCAGCAGTCCTTCCCCAATTGAACCGGAAGAGACGAGCAGGGTAGCACTTCGAAGAGATGGTTGATTGCAGATGAACCGCGCGGCTTCATCGTAGCCGTAATGCTCGTCGCGCGGAATTTGAAACGTAGTGAGGAAAAACGAAAGCGCTGCGACTGACGCTGTCAAAAAGTACCGCCAGTTCAAGGATTGTGGCAGCGGCAAGCGCCCTGCAAACCACTCGCCTCCGACAAACAAAAACAGAACGAGCGCGGGTGCCGCGATGACCATCTTCCGATTCTCCACTCCCGCGGGAACGAGCGAGTGAAACAGCCAGACGGCTATGATGAAGCTGAACATGGTAGCAGGCCCCGGCGAAACGCTCACGCGTCGGACCGCGGGCTTGACGACCAGCAGGCCTATGCCCAAGAGCGTAAGGACGGTCAGCGCGGGGCCGCCGATTTGCTCCAGGATGACGAGGAATTCACCCAACGCGGAAACGGTGTAATCCAGGCTCGGCTTTTCGCCACCGGTCCAGCCCTGCTCGACCAGCCGCATCGTCATGAACTGCCATGGGAGGCACAGGACAGTGACGATAGCCGCCGCTACCCAGAGTTGCGGACGGCGCAGCAAGTTGAACTTGCGTGTCAACAGAAGTGTGATGGGGGGCACCAAAGCCAAAAGCCAACCGCTTCCCTTCGTCAGAACTGCAAGCGAGAAGAACAAAGCAAACAGGAGACAGGGACGCCACTGTTCCGTTTCCATATAGCGCGCAAAGAATACGGCCGCCAGGAAACAAGTCAAGACGAGCAGGCTTTCGGCCATTTCCTGATCGCTGTAAGTCTGAACCAGCGGCAGGCAAACCGTAAGCAAGCCGGCAAAGAAAGCCGCCACTGGCTTCATCCATCTGCGCGCCTCCGAATACACAGCGAAAGCCAATAGAGCAGAGGTGAATGCAATCTGGAGGCGAACTGCTGCGCGAGAAATCGAAAACAGCAGCATCCAAACCGCTTGGAATAAATAGAACAATGGCGGCCAATGGCCGAGTGCCACTTTCGGGTAGTGCTGGTAATAATCCCGTGCAAACTGCATCGGCGAGACAGGCTTCAGCCCAGCGATGTAGTTTCGAACCATAACGGACGTGACATAGTGCGCGGGCTCGTCCGGGTACCCGCCAAACTCCGCATGGTAGGCGCCGCTCGCTAACTGAAGGAGCACAACAGCCGACAGAAACGCGAAGAAAACAGCAAGGTGAATACGAGGTGAAGTGCGGTGTGGCCCTAGAACAAAGCTAGTTTCATCAATTCGCTTCTCCGTCACCACATGGAGCTCGTTTTCCAGAATCATATTGATTTCGGAGAGATCAGAGAAGCCAATGCAGCCATTCCCTATCATACTTGTGGAACGTCTCAATCTCACGAAAAATCTTATGGAGTTATTCATCGAGTGAATCAATCAAGGGTATGCTTCGAAACAATGAATGTGGTTGATTCCTCATTACGGGATTTCAGAACATCGGGAGTCGCTATCTTCCTTGTCGCGCTCACCGTACGCATCCTTTTCATCGTATTTGCTCACCCGTACCACGACCTAAATCGGTATGAACTAGAACGCACCGCAATCTCTCTTGCAACACAGGGTCTCTATGGAAATCCCTATGCGATTCCTACCGGGCCTACAGCTCACGTATCGCCTGGATACACAATTTTGCTAGCAGGAATTTTCCGAATCTTTGGCACCGGCACGCTCGCCGAGATCATAAAAGAAATCTTTGCGTCGATAGTCACTTCGCTTGCTTGCGCGCTCCTGCCGTGGGTTGCTCAGAATCTCCGGATTTCACGAGAGGCGGGTCTTCTTTCCGGCATGTTTTCAGCACTGCTGCCGTTGAGCCCACTGGTGCAGATTGATGGCGACTGGGAGGCTCCCTATACGGCGCTTGCCCTCATGTTGGTGTGCGTGTTGACACGACGTCTCTGGCAGGACAGGGTCCTAAGCAATCGACAGGCAGTCATGAACGGATTCTGCTGGGGCATGAGTTTACTATTCGCTGGTGCATTGCTAGCACTATTCTTTATCCTTTTGGCCGCGGGGTTCTGGTTTTGTCGGGCTGGAGGTCTGAAGAGATATTTGCGTTTTGCATGCGTTGAAGCGGCTATCGCTGTTCTGTGCCTGACGCCCTGGGCCGTCAGGAACGAACGGGCACTGAGAGCGCTCGTGTGGACGCGGTCAAATTTCGGCCTCGAACTGCGCGTGTCAAACAACGACTTCGCTTACCCGGACCAGCGATTGAACTCTCTCTATGGTGTTTATAACCGCTATCATCCGCTGCAAAGCCCGGAAGAAGCAGCCAAGGTGCGAAACATGGGCGAGATTTTGTATAACGCCCAGGCCGCAGCTGCCGCGAAAGACTGGATACGAAATCATCCCCGGAAATTTCTCGCCTTGTGTGTCGGCCGGTTCCGTTGCTTCTGGTTCTATCCCGATCCGTCAAGAATCAAAGCGATTCTCATGGGAATTGTAGTGGTACTTGGTGTTGCGGGCCTCTACAGTGAATGGAAAAGCGATCGATTGACCGCCGCTCTCCTGACGACTGTGTTGATCATCTATCCACTCCCAAGCTACCTGGTGCACGTTGGCGTGCGGCAACAATATCCGATCCAGTGGATCCTAACTCTCCTTGGGGCGGGTCTAGTGGTGAGATGGGGACGGCGCTGGGTATCTCGTCCGTCCCGCGTTGAAACGGTGACGCCCGCAGCTTAGGCGGCGGATACTTCTTCCTGCTCCTCTTCGGGCACAGCCTTTTCCTCGTGATATTCCTTTTCGGTATTGAGGGCCCAAAGATTGTCGCGGCTCCGGACGTTGGCAATGATGTTGTCCACTGCGGTCATCGCAGTCAACATCGAATGGTCCTGGTTATTGTATTTATGCATTCCGTTGCGCCCGACCAGGAATAAATTATCGAACTCGTTAACCCACGAGATCACTTCCGGGAAGCGATCGTATGAGCCGAAATAAGCGGGGTACGTTTTGGGAACCCGAATGACGGTTGCGTCGATCACATCGCCGGGATCGAGAATGTTCATGGATGAGAGTTCGCTTTTAGCGAGTTCAATCATCTCGGCATCGGTTCTCGTCCACAGCGCATCGTTCTCATTGCAGAAGTACTCGAGTCCGATCCAGATGTGGTTCGGATCGGCAACCAGCGCTGGACTCCAGTTATTGAAGATCTGCAAACGGCCGACGAGAACATCAGGCTCCTGGATATAGATCCAGTTATCTTTCACTAATTCGCCTGACGCTTCTCGCAATTTGATGCGGTTGCACAGCACTCCAACGGTGATGAAGTCCCGGTAGACAAGGCCGTCAGAGATTTCGCGAACAGCGGGAGGCGCCGGCGGATTCATCGAGGCGACGAGTTCCTTAACCGGCATGGTCGAAAAGAAATAGTCAGCCTCAAACGATTCGGTTTCGCCGGTCTGCGTATTGTGCGCGTGTACAGCCGTAATCCTGTTATCTGAGTGATGAAGTTCCTTCACCTCCCAATGCATTAGAATCTTGCCGCCCATTTTGGTGACCAGCTCAGCGACCTCTTCCCACATTTGACCGGGGCCGTACTTCGGGTACAGGAACTGCTCAATGAGCGAGGTCTCGACATCTTTTTGCGCGATGTCCGCCTTCTTCTTCGGCACCAGTTTTTTGAGGATGTGAGTGATGGTCTTGAGAATGGAAAGACCTTTGATTCGCTGGGCGCCCCATTCGGCACTGATTTCGCGGCAGTCAATGCCCCAAACTTTCTCCGTATACGACTTGAAGAACGTCAAGTAGAGTTCGCGGCCGAAACGGTTGATAAAGAACTCTTCGAGATTTGTTTCGGGCTTGATGGGGAACATCAAAGCTCGCAAGTAGCTGATTCCGATCTTGACCGTTTTCCAGAGACCCAGCTTCTTGAGTGTATCCGCGCTCAACGTGATCGGATAATCGAAGAACTGGCGCATGAAATAGATGCGCGACTTCCGGTGCCGCACAAGCATGACACGATCGGCCTCATCCGGATCAGGCGCTTGGGGCACTGTCAAAACGCTTGTAGTCTTGCGTTGGTAGGTGATTTGAGCGCTACTCCCTTGCACAGCCTGCATGGGCAGGATCTTGAGCCACCATTGCATGACTCGATCCGACTTCGAAAAGAAGCGGTGGCCGCCGATATCGATACGATTACCTTTGTACCTGACCGTTCGTGAAATGCCGCCTATGTAGTCGCTCTTTTCGAGCACAAGCGGTACGATGTCGGTTCTTGTAAGTAATTCGTATGCGGCGGTGAGCCCGGCAGGTCCGGCACCGATGATCACAGCGTGCTTACGCTGGTTGGGAGATGACGTCATAAACTCCTTTGTCTCAGTCTACGAAGTTGCTGTTTTTGATTGCAAATTCCTGGCCGGATTGGCTGAGGCGAGGGGGAAATACAAAGCAGCTCTAATAGGATAGCTGTTTTCAATTCAATCCGTATTACAGGAATATACTTAGCCCCTGACGAATATCCGTTGGTGCAGTAAGTACTGTGTTGTGACCAGCTTAGGGCTCGACCCAAACCGCTGCTTGACCCGGAGCAAGTTGGCGTTGGCCCACCAGGATTTGGGCGCGCGGAGACGCAGGTATCGCTTGAGGATCGCTGGCGAAATTGGTGCCGACCCAGAACCCGTCACGCCAATCGACAAGAAAATCCGGCTTAAGGTCTGAGGGATTCACACCGGCTCTCTGGTACACACCACGCAGCAGAGAACGTTCGACTTCTCCGTCTTCGGTATCCACACCTATATAGGTCACGCTGCCTCGGCCAACATTCCGGGTCACAGCAGCCGCGCGGCCGGAATAAAACTGATCCGCATACTGGGCCAGGATTTTTGTGCCTCCGGCGGGATCGAGAATTTCTCCCCAGGAACCCCAGGTATAGGTTTGTCCTTCAGCAGTGACGTGACCGTTCACAGCTGGCGGCGGTGTATCGTAGAACGGAATTTTCGCTCCGATCAGGTCGACAATCGGCTCCGCCCATGGGCCCTCCCAAAGGTGCCCGTGTTCGTCCTTTTGGGCAGTTCGACAGGTAAGCACAAGATGACCTCCACCGGCCACATAGCTCTTCCAACGCGCGACGAGTTCCTGCGTCACCAGTTGATATGCAGGCGCGACCACGAAGGGATATTTGCTGAAATCACGGTCATCGGCTAACACATCCACAGGCGCCATCATCGTCTTGAGCGCTCGATAGTACCGCATCCAATGGGCTTCGGTGCTCCAGCGCGCGGTCTGTTTATGAATCTCTATATCGTACCGGCTATCGAAATTGATCAGAAACGCCGTGCGGCGAGCCGCATATGCACGGGGCTCGGCTGCATCGGCCCGATAATGCTGCCTCAGCTTGATGACGTCTGCCATGGCCTGAGCATATTCGCGTCCTCCCGGCGAAGGAGTGACCCCATCGGTTTCCGCCAAACCTTTGTGATACAGCTCGGAACCAAACAGCGGCTGCCGGTAGCGATACGTGCACACGATCTGCGCACCCGCACCGAACGCACGCAGGATCCACATATGGATTGCACCTGGTTGCGGCCAGGGATTGTACTCGCCCCAGTTCACCTGGCCGGGCTGCAACTCCATCAGCCCCGAGGGTCCACCGAGATTACGCATGAAGTCATGCATGAACGACATGATGGAGGCGCTTCCCAGACGGAATCCCAACGAGCCGTCGAGCAATTCGCCGTGGACCGGGTAGTGCGTCCAAGTGAAGGCGTCGAGCGTGCGTTCGGATAGAGCCGGATTGACGTCTTCATGCATGCTCATGAAGTTGGTCGTGATCCATTGATTCTTGGAGTAACGACGGATCGCATCGGCCTGCAGCTGGATATACCCCGCGGCTTCCTGAGCAAACCAGCGGCGGAAATCGAGAGCCGCGTGAGGGCTAGGATCGGCCACTAATGTTTCCGCGTTCGGTATATCGATCTGATCGAAATTCTGGTACATGAGCGACCAGAACGCGCCGCCCCATGCCTGGTTCAAACGGTCGACACGTCCGTATTTCTCGCGGAGCCAGTCGCGGAAACGCAGCGTAGCCGCCTTCGAATAGGAGAATCTGCGTCCATAATGACTGAGCTCGTTGTCGATCTGCCAGCCCCATACGCGTTTGTCGTTTCCAAACCGCTTGGCAAGCTCGGTATCAATCTTCGTGACGTATTCGCGATAAACGGGTGAACTCCAATCGCCTTGCTCCCGGCTGCCATGATCCATCGTTCGACCTTCGGCATCCACCATGAGAATTTCGGGATGTTCCCGACTGAGCCAGATGGGGGGCGCCCCACTCGGAGTACAGAGAATTACCTTGAGTCCGTTTCTGGCGGCGAGCTCGACATTTTTTTCTAGCCAGTCGAAATCGAATTTCCCTTCTTCCGGCTCCATGAAATACCAGGCAAACTCACCCATGTGGACAAATTCCATCCCAAGCTTGCGGATGTTCGCCATATCGCGGGCCCATTGCGATTCCGGCCAGGCTTCGGGATAGTAATAGACACCGATCGTCAGCATGTCTTTCTTCGGAAACCAATCGGGATTTCTCATAGCGGCCGGCTCTGGCTGCCCGTACAGACAAGTCGTACTCAAAAGAAGCAGGACAAAGCAAACAGCGGAAAATCTTGTCTTCGATTCCACCAAGATCAACATATTATGTCTGGAACGTAAAATCGAGACCATGCGCCGAATCTTTCTCTGCCTGGCCATTACGGGTTTCACCCTGGCGTTGCCTTTGTCTGCTCAAAGTATTCAGTTTGACCAAGCGCGCAAGCTTTGGCTTTTGACTACGGCGCACAGTTCATACGCCATGGGAGTTGCTCCGAGCGGGCAACTGCAGCATCTGTACTGGGGGCCGGCATTGTGGCGAATAGCGGACGTGCCCGCTGCTTCTCCGCGTGCTGATGTTTCTTCATTCGATCCTCACGAGATGCTCGAGAACGAAGAATACGCAGGTTGGGGCGGACCGCGCTACTACGAACCTGCATTGAAGATCACGCGAGCGGACGGCAATCGTGATCTCGTGCTGCACTATGTTTCCGGCAACACGGATGGGAACAAGCTGCGGGTCGTGCTCAAAGACATTCGCGACGAAATTGAGGTCACGCTTTCCTACACGGTTTATCGCGAAACGGACATGATCGAGCGGTCGGCAGCAATCCGCAACCGCACGAAGCAGCAAATCACCATCGAGAGCGCTCAATCAGCCACCTGGTACATGCCACCGGGAATCGGTTACCGCCTTTCTTACCTCAGCGGTCGCTGGGCGGCAGAAACACAGCTGAATCGCGAGCCTATCCACGAGGGCATGAAAGTCATCGAGAGCCGGCTAGGACACACGGGTCACAACTTTAATCCCTGGTTCGCAATCGACGACGGCAGCGCCGAAGAGACACACGGACGAGTGTGGTTCGGAGCTCTCGCCTGGAGTGGAAATTGGCGTTTCTCGATTGAGCAGACCCCGTACAGGCAGGTAAGGGTAACGGGTGGACTCAATACCTTCGACTTCGCGTATCCCTTGCGTCCCGGCGAAATACTTCAAACGCCCGAATTCTATGGTGGTTTCACGGACAGCGGTTTCGGCGGGGCCTCCCGCTGCTTGCACGATTTGGAACGGACCCACATCGCGCCGCACGGTCTGAGTGCGCGTTTACGGCCCGTCCTCTACAACTCATGGGAAGCAACCGAATTCAACGTGGATCAGCAAGGGCAGGAGACATTAGCGGATAAAGCCGCAAAGCTCGGCGTCGAGTTGTTCGTGATGGATGACGGCTGGTTCGGGGAACGGAACACGGACAAAGCCGGCCTGGGCGATTGGTTCGTCAACAAGAAAAAGTTCCCGAACGGGTTGGACCCCCTGATTGAGCACATCAATAAGCTTGGAATGGATTTCGGATTGTGGGTCGAGCCCGAAATGGTGAATCCGGATAGTCAACTGTACAGGGCGCATCCGGATTGGGTCATGAATTTCCCCGGCCGGCCCCGCAGCGAGTTGCGCAACCAACTGATATTGAATCTGGCTCGCGATGACGTCAAAGAATACATCTTTTCGGTGCTTGATAGGCTGACGACCGAGCACAAGATCCGTTACCTGAAATGGGATATGAACCGGACCTTCAGTGAGCCGGGGTGGCCAGAAGAAAAGCCTGAAGCGCAACGGGAACTCTGGGTGCGCTACGTTCTGAATTTGTATGACATCATTGACCGGCTGCGCGCCAAGCATCCCAACCTGGAAATCGAATCGTGCTCCGGGGGCGGCGGGCGGGTCGATCTCGGAATTCTGCGGCGCGTCGACGAGTTCTGGATTTCCGACAACACCGAAGCGTACGATCGGCTGAAAATCCAGGAAGGCTTCTCGGAGGCGTATGCGGCGAAGTTCATGTCCGCATGGGTCACGGATGTGCCGAACACGAACGGGAGGACTACCTCGCTGAAATATCGCTTTCTGGTAGCAATGCAGGGCGCGCTAGGAATCGGAGCCAACCTGAACAAGTGGTTAACCGAAGACACGGAACTTGCAACCAAGATGGTCACGCTCGACAAGCGCATTCGGAACACAGTTCAGAACGGCGATCTGTACCGGTTGCTTTCACCTCGAACGAACGACGTAACGGCCAACCAATATGTAGCGAAAGGCGGGAAAGAGGCAGTTCTGTTCGCCTTCCGGCACGCGCAACAGTACAAGACGGGCGTCGCGCCCATCCGTCTGGAAGGCCTTGATCCTCGCGCAACGTATCGCCTCGAATCAATCGACCGCGCATTACTGGAGAAGAACAGTGTGCTCAGCGGCGCCTACCTGATGGGGAACGGCATATCGCTAGATCTGATCGACGACTATGACGGTACGGCAGTACTGCTCCACCGCGTTGAATGAGACCCTTGCGTAGGCTGTAGCTGACGTGATCATCCGCAAACAGCAACCTGTCAGGTGCGCGGTATGCACGTTTCGCTCGAGCCTCAACTGCTGGTCAAACGAGCCCGGGTGCAGTCCCTGCGTGGTTCGCAGTCGTTCACTCGATCAAAACGCAGCCGAAACATTCGTTTAACATAAACTCGTTAGGCTTTTTTCGGGGTTCTATGAAGCGAATTTATATCTGTGCACTGGTGTGCCTGCAATTGGTGGGTGCGGCGGCGATGGCGCAAGTTTCTGCCGGTCTCGGCGCGATTACCGGGGTTGTCACTGATCCTACCGGAGCGGTCGTTCCGGACGCCCAGGTTTCGATCGACAATCAGCAGCTCGGAATTCACCGCGCGCTGAAGGGTACCGGCGCGGGCGTTTTCGATGCAGCGGCATTGGTCCCCAATAGTGGATATTCCGTGACGGTTCGAGCAACAGGGTTCAGCGAGTATAAACGGGAAAATATCACTGTCTTGGTGGGACAGAATGTCAGAATTCCTGTTTCATTGGCACTCGCATCATCGGCGAGCCAGGTGGAAGTATCCGCAACCGCGCCGATTGTCGAAATCCGCACGGACGTGTCCCAGAATGTCACCGAGCACCAGATTGACAATTTGCCGATCAACGGGAGACGCGTAGATTCCTTTGTGCTCCTTACGCCGGGCGTGGTTCCGGACGGAACGTTCGGTCTGTTGAGCTTCCGCGGCATTCCGGGCGGAAACAACTTCATGACAGACGGCAACGACACCACCGAGACGTTCTACAACGAGAACGCCGGGCGAACCCGTATACCGACACAGATTTCGCAGGACGCCGTTCAGGAGTTCCAGGTTTTGACAGATGCCTACTCAGCTGAGTACGGAAGAGCGCTTGGCGGGGTCGTAAATACCATCACTCGCAGTGGCAGCAACAACTTCCATGGAACGGCGTACTGGTTCTTCCGTAACAGAACGCTCGACGCACGCGATCCGTTTGCAAGTTTCAACCCAGCGGAAGCCCGGCATCAGTTCGGCGGAAGTCTGAGCGGACCTATTGTCAAAGACAAGCTGTTTTATTTTGTCAACACCGAGGAGCAACGCCGGAATTTCCCCCTGGTTTCGAGCATCATCAACCCGTCGATCATCAACAGTACAACTGAGACCTGGGTCGGCTGTACAGTCAGTGCTGCGCAATGCAATGCGGCGAACAACACTCTGAAGCGATTTTTCGCTACTTTGCCCCGAACAGCGGACCAGGACACCGCACTGGGCAAAATCGACTGGCGTCCGACAGATCGCAATTCCTTCAGCTTCAGCCTCAATTACCAGCACTTCCACTCTCCGAACGGGATCCAGACCGGGGCGGCCGTCACAAACGGCGGAGCGCTTAACAGCAACGGCAATGATGACGTAAATGTTCGTTATGGCAGGGCTGACTGGACTTACATCGTTTCTTCCAACATAGTGAATGAGGCCCGCTTTGGATGGTTCAAAGACCGGCAGTTCGACGATGTCAACAGCGCGCTGATTGATCCCACCTTTGGTGCGATCAGTCTGACCGTCGCCGGTCAAGCGATAGGCGCCGGTAATTACCTGCCCCGGCTACTTCCCAGCGAGAATCGGTACGAAGCGGCAGACAATCTCTCCTGGACCGTGGGCAAGCACAGCTTCAAGTTCGGGTTCGACTATTTCTGGACCGAGGACTACACGAATGAGCTGATAAACGGAAACGGGAGCTACAGCTTTCCGAACGTGAACACTTTTGCACTCGATTACACGGGCAATTTAACGGGCAGGAAGGACTATACGTCGTATACGCAGGCTTTCGGCACTCGAGGCGTCGACACCGTGCTGAACGAAGTCGCCGGATTTGCTCAGGACCAGTTCCGTGCTACACAGAATCTGACACTCTACTACGGAGTGCGGTATGAGCACACGTTCTTCCCGACTCCCCCGATCGTGAATCCGGCTTTCCCCCAGACCGGCCGCATTCCGAGCGACGATCTCAACATCGCCCCGCGAGTCGGGTTTGCACTCAGTTTGAACAAAGACCGGACTGTCGTACGGGGCGGGTATGGAATCTACTATGCCCGTTACCCCGGAGCCATGGTGAACTCGTTATTCATAACGAACAACCTCTACCAGCAGACTTTCACCTTGCAGACCTCTAACCCGGCGCAGTTGCCCGTCTCACCGGTGTTTCCAAATCTTCTTCCTGCAGCGATCGGAACTCCAGGCGCCGCAACGGTCGGCTTCGCTCAGAACAATCTGCGTACACCATACAGTCAACAGGCGGATTTCGGCGTCCAACAGGCGCTCGGCTCTAACACCAGCATCACGCTGAGTTATCTCTGGAGTCGCGCAGCGCAAATGCTGACTGTTCGGGACTTGAATTTCCCTACACTCCCGAGTCACACCCTCACCTACAACATCCTCAACACTGCAAACCAGGTCGTCGGCAGTTACACTACGCCGGTCTATCTGCTCTCGGATAAACTGAACCCGAATTACTCGCGCATTCTCGAAGTCGACAACGGCGGAAACAGCTATTACAACGGCTTCACCGCCCAGGTTCAGCACCGGCTCTCGCACGGGTTCGAGGGCAGTCTGGCCTATACCTGGTCTCATGCCATTGACACCAACATGGGAACAGCTTCCAGTAACTTGTTTCTCGGCAACAACGCCCCGACTACTCTTTTCAACGGCGACTATCAAGGAAACAAGGGCGATGCCAGTCTTGATCAGCGTCAGAGGCTGGTCATCAACTGGGTTTACAGTCCGGTGTTCACGTCGAAGACCGATGCCGTATCAAGGTTGCTGATTAATGGTTGGCAACTCGCCACGATAACTACCATCGCGACCGGACAACCGATGACGGCGACGGTGAATATCTCGAATGCTCCGACGACGGCGCAGTTGGCAGCAGCAGGCATCAACTCTCCGCTCGCATTCTCCGGTTCAACGATGAACGGATTCGGCGGGTCGAATCAGGTTCCGTATCTGGCGGTGAATACTCTTCGGCTGAATAACATCTACCGAGTCGACGCTCGCTTAACCAAGATGCTTCCGATTACCGAGCGCTGGAAAGTCACCCTGAATTTCGAGGTCTTCAACCTCACGAACACGATTGCCTACACTTCCATAAGTAATCGGCAGTTCAACGCGAACGGGCTGAATTTGGTTCCGGCAAGCGGGTTCGGCATTTACACGGCATCGGCTGGTTTCCCTGACGGAACGAACGCGCGTCGAGCGCAGGTGAGCATCCGAATCGACTTCTGAT
>JAFAUR010000144.1 GCA_019243205.1 Acidobacteriaceae bacterium
GCGGCTGACGGCAAATCAATCACGGTAAAGGATCTGCAAACGAAGCAGCCGGTCACCGTAAGCTTGACGGACGACACGGCGGTGCGCAGACTTCCTCCCATGCTGGCAAATATGCTGGCGCGCCGCTTCAATCCAGACTTCAAACCATCCCAGGGAGCGAACGCTGCAGGAGGTGCATCGAACGGGGCTGGTCGTGAGGCTGCCGGGCCGGAGGCAAGGAGCGGCGCGGGAGCGCCGGGGCCAAATGGTCCGGCAAGGGCCCCAAGGGGAAACGGTGACCTCTCGCAGATGCTGGAGCGTTTGCCGAAGATCAGCGCGACCGAACTGAAGCCCGGCGATGCGGTGGTAGTTTCAGGCTCGCCTGCCGCCTCAGACAAAACGCGCCTGCTTGGGCTGACCATCATAGCCGGGGTCGAACCGATCTTTCAGTCAGCGCCCAGCCGAGCTCAATCTTTGGGCGACTGGGGCGCGAGCCTGAATTCGAGTGCAGAAGTGGGGATGCCTCCCCAATAGAAATCAGCAGCAAAGAAACAACGTAAAAAGGGTTTAATAGATGAGATTCAATACGCTTAGTGTTTTCTTTGCGGCCCTTCTTTGGGCTGGCACGAGCACTGCGCAGACACCAGCGGCGTCCAAGCCGCCTTCGCCGGCTCAGAGTGCGCCATCTAGAGCGGGCCGTCCGACAACAGGCGGCACCATCACCGGCACAGTAAAAGATGATACAGGCGGCGTAATCCCGGGTGCGGACGTCACCTTGGCGAACGAGTCGGGTACAGTGCAGACCACGAAGACCGGCCCAACCGGTAACTACACGCTGCGAGGAGTTGCGCCAGGGACATATACTCTTTCGGCCAGCTACAGCGGTCTCCAGCAGCAAGGGATTACCGCGATAACGGTGACGGCAGCCCAGACGGCTACCGGCAACATCACCATGACGGTTCAGACACAGCGGCAGGAAGTCACCGTCACCGATACGACGACAAATGTGGTCTCGACCGATCCGTCGAGTAATGCGAGCGCGCTGGTTTTGAAGCAGGAAGATCTGGACGCATTGCCTGACGATCCGGATGATATGGAAGCAGATCTCCAGGCGTTAGCAGGACCGTCCGCGGGCCCCGGAGGGAACCAGATCTATATCGATGGATTTAGCGGCGGCCGTTTGCCACCGAAGGAATCGATTCGCGAGATTCGCATCAACTCGAATCCTTTCTCGGCTGAGTTCGACAAGCTCGGTTACGGGCGAATTCAGATCTTCACGAAGCCAGGCTCGGACAAATTCCACGGGCAGGGATATTACAACATCAGCGATGGCATCTGGAACTCGCGCAATCCGTTCCTGGTGCAGCCGGGCGCCTCCGATCCGCCGTTTCGGACACAGCTTTTTGGAGGTAATGTCAGCGGGCCGCTTGGCAAGCACGCCAGCTTCTTCATTGATACGGAGCGCCGGCAGATCGATGATAACGGAATCATCACGGCCACTGTCCCATCGGCCGACTTTCTGAGCAGCGCGCCTTTTCAGTCGTACTATTCGACTCCCCAGCGCCGGACAACGGTGAGCCCGCGCGTGGATTATCAGTTGGGAGCAAATAACACCCTCAGTGTTCGGTACAGCTACCTGGAAAATGATCGCCTGGTGACCGGCATTTCCGGCTTTAACCTTCCTCCGCTAACGATTGGGGGAACTAGCTTTCCGGGTACGGGGTACAGCGCATCCTCGACGGAGCACACAGTGCAGATTGTAGAGACGTCTGTGCTGAACGCAAAAGCGGTCAATGAGACGCACTTCATCTTCGATGACACGACGACGGGAGATACGAGCCAGAGTACGGCTCCGGCTTTGAACGTTGCGCAATCATTTGTTTCGGGCGGGTCCGGCTACAGTGCAGCGGGGTATCCAAATACCCATGATCTGGAGCACTATTACGAGCTGCAGAACTATACATCGATCACCTGGGGGCCGCACACGACGAAGTTCGGCCTGCGTGTGAGAGCTACCACGGACGACAATACGACACCGAAGAACTTCAACGGGATTTATTCGTTTCTCGGCGGAACGGCGCAGATACTCGGCGCAGGGTTGATTCCCACCGGGCAGACGACCACGATCACGTCAATCCAGCAGTATTTAACGACGGAGCAGTTGCTTGCAGTGGGGAGAACTCCCGCGCAGATCAGTGCGCTCGGATATGGACCTTCGAAGTACACGGTGAACGCGGGCAACCCTTATCTTGCGGCGGATCAGGAAGACTTCGGGCCGTTTGTGCAGGATGACTGGCGTGTGAAGCCGAACTTTACGCTCAGCCTTGGCCTTCGCTGGGAGTACCAGACAAACATCAGCGATCACACCGATTGGGCTCCACGGTTCGGATTTGCGTGGTCGCCGGGATCGAAGGGCGGTTCCGGACGCCCCAAGACCGTGATCCGAGGAGGCTGGGGTATGTTTTACGATCGCCTGACGCTTTTGAACGTGGAGAATGCGCTTCGCTATGGAGCGAATGGATACCAGACCTACACACTGAACGCGGGCGCGCCCGGGTTCACTTACAACGCCGCGTTCGATACGCCGATCAACCTGCAAACGGTACAAGCGGTTTCGAGTTCGGCGCAACGCTATCAGATCGACAGCCACATGCAAGCGCCGCGACTGATGCAGACCGCCGTGGGCTTGGAGCGCCAAGTGCTCTCGCACACTACATTGAGCCTGAATTTCCTGAATTCGCGCGCTACGCATGAGTTTCGGACCGTTGACATCAATGCGCCGTTCGCGATTCCGGGTCAACTGCCGCCCGGAGCATCCCACAATGCTCCGCCTTGCGACCCCGCGAATCCAAATCGGCCGTTCGGGTGCACGGTGGGAGACATTTACAATTACGAATCGACAGGCACCTTCAAGCAGACCCAGTTTATTGTCGGCGTGAACTCGACCATCGGACGGAGGGTGTCGCTGTTTTCACGCTATTCGTACAACGATGCGCACAGCGATACCGACGGCATCAGTACGTTGCCCGCGGATCCATATAACCTGCGAGCGGACTGGGGCCGCTCAAACCTGGACATTGCGCATAGCTTTTTCTTGGGCGGCTCGATCAGCGCGAAATGGGGACTGCGCTTTTCTCCGTTCATGGTCGCGCATACCGGGACTCCCTTCAACGTGACCACGGGAACAGACCTTTACCTACAGGGTTCGGTGACGCCCACCGCGCGACCTGCCGTTGTCGACAGCAGCTTAAGCTACTATGGCGTGCCCGGCTTCCCCGGCATCGGGCAGAGTGCGCTAACGAAATATTTCTACAATGCCACGCCGCCCGTTCCGCTCCCGGGAACCTCAGACATGATCGCGCGTAACGCGGCAACCGGCCCAGGGTTCCTCGGCTTGAACCTGCGCGTGAGCAAAACGTGGGGCTTCGGGACGACCAAGTTTTCCGGCCCGTCCGGCGGAGCTCGCGCGGGAGGTGGCGGTGGAGGCGGTCGTAGAGGAGGCGGCGGCTTTGGCGGTCCGGGAGGTCCCGGCGGCATGTTCGGCGGCGAATCGAGTGAACACCGCTACAATCTGACACTGTCTGTGAACGCCCGGAATATCATCAACCACGAGAACCTGAACACAGCGAACGGCAGCATTACATCACCCTACTTCCTGTATTCGACAGGCATTACGGGCGGGTTCGGAGCGGAGGCGACGGCCAGCAACCAGCGCCGGATCGATCTTCGGCTGCAATTTTCTTTCTGAGCGTTCGGAGAAGAATCACCATACAAACGGGATGAGAGCTTTCACATCCCGTTTGTAAGCCTCGTAGGCGCCGCCGAACTGCCCGGTCATGAACTGCTCCTCCACTCTGGATTTAGCGGCCCAGGCGAAGGCGGCGATGAGGGTAGCGAGTAAGCATCGGTATTGACCCACGGCAACGGCAGTCCCGAGCGCGGCGAGCAGGAATCCTGTGTAGATGGGATGGCGGACGATGCGATACGGCCCTGTGCGCACAAGCTGATGAGATTGTTTGACAGTGACGGAAGCGCTCCAGTTGGCGCCCAAGTAGAACCGAGCCCACACAGAAAAGCCGATCCCGAAAGCGGTCAATAATAGGCCGACATATTGCGCGAAAAGGCCGTACGGCAGGAAGCGCCGGTTCAGAGGACCGATGTTGAGCCGGTTGTCGAAAAGCAGCAGCGCCGCAATCAGCATGAGAAGAATGTGGGTTCGGCGGGAACCGGACGTTTGGCGGCGTTCGGTGCGTTTCACTGCAAGGGCTGCGACAACCCAGACGAGCCCGGCAACGAGCCAGAGGCCGTAAATCAGGTCCCTGACATCAGAGTCCATAGCGCGTCAGGCGATGCCCAGCTTTTCTTGCATCTCCTCGAGAGTGACACCCTTCGTTTCGGGATAGAAGAAAAGCACCACAAAGAATTGCACGACCATCATGGCGGAGAAAAAGACGAATGGAGCGCCCTTGGATTTCTCAGCGATAACGGGAAAGCTGAAAGATATCACCGCGTTCATGAACCAGTGAGAGAAACTTCCCAGGCTTTGGCCTTTGCCCCGCACCCGGTTGGGAAACACTTCGCTGATAAACACCCAGATGACCGCGCCTTGCGAGAAGGCAAACGAAGCGATGAATCCGACCAGGAGCCAGACAAGCAATGTCTCGTGACTGTTGGTAATGAAAACGCCGGCTACTCCGGCGAGACAAAAAGCACAACCGACTGAGCCGATCAGCAGAAGCGTTTTGCGCCCGATTTTGTCGATGACCGACATGGCGGCTACGGTCACAACAAGATTTGTGAAGCCGATGAGGACCGATTGGAGATCAGACGACATCGCGCTGAAGCCGGCGCGGGCGAAGATGTCGTTCAGGTAGTACAGGATCGCGTTGATTCCGGAGAGCTGGTTGAAGAGTCCGATGGAAGTCGCGAGGAAGATAGGAACGCGGTACTTCCATTGAAAAAGCGGTTCGTCCCCGGCGCGTTCGAGGTGAAGAGAACGCACGATGTGATCCAGTTCGCCCGGAACATCCTCCTCACCGATGGTCTCGAGCACCGTACGGGCTTCATCGATTCTTCCTTTTTGCGCGAGCCAACGCGGACTGCGCGGGATGGCAAAGAGCATGAACAGGAACAGAAGAGCGGGAATACCGGAGACGCCAAGCATCCAGCGCCAATCTTCCGCACCGAAATCGGCGCGCTGAATCAGGTAATTCGACAGGTACGCGAGCAGGATGCCAGCGACGATATTGAACTGAAAGAAGCCGACCAGACGTCCTCGTAGCTTGGCCGGAGCGATTTCGGCGATGTACATGGGGCCCAGAACGGATGAGCCGCCAATGCCGAGACCTCCGATGAAGCGGAAAAAGACAAGGGAATTCCAATTCCACGCGAGGGCGCAGCCCAAGGCGGAAACGAGATAGAGCACCGCCATGACGCGCAGGCTGTCACGACGGCCATAGCGGTCGCCGGGCAAGCCGGCAAACATGGCGCCGAGGACAGTGCCGACCAGAGCGACGGCGACGGTTACACCAAGGCTGCGAGGCGTGAGTTCAAAGCTTCGCGTGAGCCCGGCTGTTGTCCCGGCGATGACCGCGGTGTCGAACCCGAAGAGCAGCCCGCCCAGGGCCGCGACAATTGTACTTTTGAACAGCGCGCCGTTGAGCGTCATGCACGATCCCGTGCCCGCTCTTCGTAGTTGTCAACTGCGCGCTTGACACTTACCTCTGTCCACTCATGTTCAGCGAGCACGATGGCGCCGAGGACCCCGGCGCGGGAACCTAAACCAGGCGGCTGGATATATTCATCAAGCGCAGATAACAAAAGGGGATGCCGAATGTAGCTGTTCAGCACTCGCGCGAATTCATTTCGCACCAGCTCGAACAAGTGCTCCTGCTGCATGACACCGCCGCCAATGATAATGCGCTGCGGCGAAAGAGTAACGGTGAGGTTCACAAGGCCAAGCGCGATGTAATGTGCTTCGAGCGGCCAAGCCGGATGATCTTCCGGGAGCAGCAGAGCCGGCGTGCCCCAACGCGCTTTCATCGCTGTTCCGGAGGCGAGTCCTTCGAAGCAGTCGCCGTGATACGGGCAGATACCAGGAAACGGATCTTTCACTTTGTCATGCGGGATATGCAGATGGCCCATTTCGGGATGGACCAGACCGTGAATCACGTTTCCAAACACGAGCGCGCCACCGCCGATACCCGTACCTATGGTGAGGTAAACCGCATTCGTGAGTTTTTGTGCGGCGCCCCAGCGAGCCTCACCTAACATGGCCACATTGACATCGGTATCGAGGCGGACCGGGACATTCAATGCGTGCGCGATGGAGCCAGCCAGATCGAAATCCTCCCAGCCCTCTTTGGGAGTGGAAGTGATGTGGCCGAAAGCAGGGGAGGACGGGTTCAGATCGACTGGACCGAAGGATCCAACTCCGACGGCGTCTAACGGACCCGGCGCGTTGTTGCGGAAAAATTCGACTGCACTGGCAACTGTAATTTGCGGAGTCGATGTTGGGAACTGACCTGTGATCAAATCACCAGGTCCGGTCCCAATGCCGCACACAAACTTGGTTCCCCCAGCTTCGATGCCGCCAAACATGCTCTTGAGTATATGGGAAGCCGCGCGGCCTGGGGGAGAAGATACAGGTTTTGCTCAGCGAGACGCGCTTCGAGCTGCCATGCCGGATCGCTCTGTATCGAGCAGCACGCGCTTCCGATCGAGCCCCCACTTATAGCCGCCGAGTTCGCCTGTGCCGCGAATGACGCGATGACAAGGGATCACGATGGCGACTTTGTTTGCAGCGCACGCGCGGGCAACGGCACGAGTCGCTTTGGGGTTGCCGAGAGCGGCGGCGATTTCGCCATACGACTGCACTTCGCCGTACGGTATCGACTGCAGGTATTTCCAGACCTTCAGCTGAAAGGCTGTGGCGTTGATATCCAGTGGGACATCAAGTCGAATTTGTTCCTTGCGGAGATATCGCAGGAGCGACTGGATGGAGTTCTGGAAAATCGGGGGGTAGGGCTCCTTCATTTTTTCAAGGGACGCGTTGGGGTACTCGGCGTGCAGCTTGTCTGACAGCGCTTGTTCGCTTTCGCCGAACTGAACGAAGCAGAGACCTCGATCGGTGGCGCCCAGGGTCATCAGACCAAGCGGCGTAATAACTGATACATGGGAAATGGTGACGCCGTGACCGCCGGAACGGTATTGGGCCGGCGTCATGCCTAAGCTTGCGTCGGCTTGTTCGTAAACCCGGCTGCTCGATCCGAAACCGGCATCATAGATGGCATCGGTAACCGATGGCCCGCGGCGCAAGCGTGATTTGAGCACCTCGGTGCGGCAGTTCTTTTCGAACTCTTTGGGTGTTGTGCCGGTCAGTCTTTTAAACGTCCTTTGCAAGTGGAAAACGCTCCAGCCCACTTCGCGGCCAAGTTCACAAAGCGAGCTGCTTCGGCCGTTCTCGCAGTTTTCGCGAATGTATTCGGAAACGCGACGAACGCGAAGCTTGTTCGAATCGGCCAAGGTGATCGCGTCGGGGCGGCAGCGCATACAGGGTCTGAGGCCATCCTGTTCCGCTTCGCTTCTCGATTTGTAGAACCGGACATTCCGGCGCAACGGGCGTCGGGACGGACAGGAAGGACGGCAATAGATACCGGTCGACTGTACTCCGTAATAGAAACGACCGTCGGACCCTGCATCTTTCGAGATAACGGCTTCCCAGCAGACTTTTTCATCGAGCATCGATTTGCCTCTCCGAAATCGATGTTAGGGCGGTTAGACCCGCGCGCGATATCCGGATCTTGCTTTCAAATTTCTTTTTTCCATTTTCTCGAGTCTGTACTATCAATGGTCGGGATATGCCAATTCAGCTCACACGCCGTTCCCTGGTCGGAATGCTCGGAGCGGTTCCACTGTTGAAGGGTGGGCCGCCGGGCGGCCGGATGTTTCTGGCCTTGAACAGCACGCTAGTCAACAACAAGGTGCCATGGCCCGATTTCGCGCGGCTGGCCGCGAAGACCGGATTCCCGGGAACGGATGTGATGTTGGATGCGGCGCAGAAGGCCGGAGTCACAGCGACGAATGACCTGTTGGCTGAGCTCCGCGTCAAGCCTGCTGTTCTCGGCTTTCCGGTAGAGTTCAGGAAAGACAATGAGGCGTTTGTCGCGGGATATAAAAAGCTGGGCGAGTCAGCGCGTTTTGCGGCGGCGATCCATTGCCCGCGCATGATGACGTACATCATGCCGTCGGCAGACGTACCCAAGGCGGAGTTGTACCCCGTATATCGGTCCAGGTTCTCGCAATGCGCACGCGTGCTGGCGGATTCGGGCGTACGGCTCGGGCTCGAGTTTCTAGGCCCATTGCATCTGCGAAAGGCCAAGCCGTATGAATTCATCTGGAAGATGCCGGACATGCTGGAATTTGCGCGCGACTGCGGGCCGAATGTCGGCTTGCTGTTGGACTCATGGCATTGGCATCATGCGGGAGCGACCACAACGGACATACTGGCCGCGGGGCGGGAGCGGATTGTACATGTTCACTTCAATGACGCGCCCGCGCTGCCGCCGGAGCAGATTCGTGACGATCACAGGCTGCTACCTGGAGAGGGCGTGATCAACCTGGTCGGGTTTCTCAGGGCGCTTCAGAAGGTCGGATACACCGACGCGCTGAGTGTCGAAGTGTTCAATCGACTGAACGATCTTCCTCCGGAGGAAGCGGCGAGAAAGGCTCTGAATGCCTCACTCGGGGTCTTCCGGAAGGCTGCCGTTCCCGAGGGGTGACGCGGCGTCACTGCGAAAGTAGAGCAGGGTCCCGAGCAGCCCGACCGTAAGGGCGCCAGCTGAGACTGCGATGAACTTACCGGCTCGTTTCTCCGGCCGGCCCGCAACCAGGTGATCGGCGACTTCGGACATGTTCCTGGCCACAAACTCAGCGGGGGGTGCGCCGGGGAAAGTCGAATTCTCTTCCCGGGCGACCAGGGCCGTGCGGAAGCCGGCGCGAGCAGCCCCGAGCAGGTCCCAGGGGTGAGCCGCAATCATCAATATCTCGCCGGGTTCGAGCTTCAGCGTTCGCGCAGCTGCCTGGTAGGGTTCCAGCGCCGGCTTGAACCGTTTCACGGCGTCTACAGAAAATGTCTTATCGAAATAGCCGTCGAGCCCAGCCCGTTTCAGCTGTTCGCCCATGCTGCTTTCGGGAGAGTTCGAAAGAATACCAAGCCGGATGTCTGATCGTCCAAGGCGGCGCAAAGCAGGCTTTACATCGCAGAACGCCGGCATGCTCCGGAGAGCCTTTCTCATCTTTTCGACGTGAGCGTCAGTGAGCGCGATACCCCGCTTGTACGCCTCCTTTTCGAGCACGGCGAGCGCAATGGTCGGAAACGGTCGATAGTCGCCTGCCAGCGTTGTCGCCATGGCATATGTGATTACCTCGGAAAACCAGTCGTGTACGGAAAGGCGCCGTCCGAAAATCTTCCGCAAGACGGGCGCAAGCGCGCGCGTATCCAGCAGGGTTCCATTCAGGTCGAAGAGAATCGCCTGCGGCGTCCGTGCCCCGGTGAGCGGCGAGGGCAAGACGTGCGGTATAGGTTGAGGATTTGCAGTCAGGTGTTGGATCAAGAGGCCGGAGATAAAATCGGGCACTTCTTCGATTAGCCAGTGGGACTTACCTTCGAGCGGCTCGAACCTGTACGGTCCCGTGACATAGACGGAAGTTCTCTCGGCTGCAGTTCTTCCGAGTGCCATATCCGCGGAGCCCCAAATGAACAGGACGGGGACAGGAACCTTTCCGATTGGCTTGTCGAGTTCCAAAGCTCGGTACCAGTTAAGCGCGGCCGTCAGCGCATACGGTTCACTGAACCGGCGAACATTCCGGTCTATAGCGGCTTTCGGGACTTTGCCTTCGTACGCTAATCGAAGGCGTTTATATTTCGCCGATTCGAGCAGTGCTTCGGCAATGTGCCCGGGCGAGCGAAAAATCGGAATGTACTTCGATCGCCACTTTTGATCAGCATCGCTTTTGAGCGCGTCGATCAACGCATTCTTGTGAGGAAGGGAGAGCACGGTCAAAGACAGAATGCGATCGGGATACGCGGCTGCGACTTCCCAACCGAGGAGCCCACCCCAGTCGTGGCCAACAAGATGGAAGGTGCTCGCTCCCAAGGCAGAGGCAAACCCGAGGACATCGGCTATCAAGTTCTCGGTCGCATACGCCTTTACATCCCTAGGCCGCGCTCCGGGTGAGTAGCCTCGCTGATCGATTGCCATGGTGCGGTAACCCGCGCCGGCAATGGTCTGCATGACTGGTTTCCAGGAATCCGCAAACTGCGGAAAGCCGTGAAGAAACAAAACGAGCTGGCCTTCTTTCGGCCCTGCAGTGATACCGTTGAAGCGAAATCCGTTTACATTGAGTTCAATGTTCTCAAATGCTTCGGAAGAATGAGGCATAGCTCCTTTCAGCTCAAAAAAGCAGTAACTGCTTATCTCTTACGACTTCCGATCGCTTATTACCTCTACGATCATCGAACACCGAACGGCCGTCGAGCCCAGGAGAAATCGCGAATTCATGCTGAATGACACTATCAAAATCGGCCTGCGGTTCGACTGACTTTTCAACCCGGCGCACGAGCGAGTCGAGGCGTTTGAAACCATCTACCTTATCAGTGCGACCGAGTTTGGCTGCGTCCAAGGAACGGCGTAGCACGGACAAGCTCTCGTCGTAGGTTTTCAGTGGCACGGGAAACGGGTGGCGATCCTTACCGCCGAGAGCGAACGAGAAGCGTGCCGGGTCGGAGAAGCGGCTGGGGGCACCGTGAACGACTTCTGCAACAAGGGCGAGCGTCTGGAGAGTCCGAGGTCCGAGATTTTCCGTTAGCAGGAGGGAAGAAAAATCGCGCAACTGGCGTTCGTAACTTACAGCCAGCACGGCTCCAAGCCTCTTCAGATCCACGTCCCGGGCCGTGACTTCATGATGCCGTGGCATCACCAGCCGTCGAAGCTGCGCGATTGTTTTGTCAGGCGGCTCCGAGGCGATTTGGAGCAGTGCTTCGTGAGCGGGCTTAGCACGCCGATCAACCAGGTTCAGGATATCGCCTTCGTTCTCTCCGACTATGCCGGTGTGCGGTTCAGTGACGAAATCGTGGACGTTCGCGGAGTGCCAATGGTACCGGCGAGCGAGTCCGTTCCCTTCGTTCAGCCCCTGCTGCACGACTGCCCATTCGCCATTGGCCGTGACGATGAAGGAGTGGAGATAGATCTGGAATCCATCACCGATGGCGTTGTTATCGATTTTGGCGGTCAGGCGGCTCGTGCGCACGAGCGATGCCGCGTCGAGGCCGCGAGTTTCTCCGATGTGAAGGAGTTCGGAGGGAGTTTTGCGCGACTGTTTGCCGCGGCCGCCGCAGATGTAGATGCCAAGCTCGTGCTCACGCCCTTTCAGCCCGCGCTTGAGTGCACCTATGACAGAAGTGGTGATGCCGGAGGAATGCCAGTCCATTCCCATAACGGCGCCGAAAGCCTGAAACCAGAACGGGTCGCTCAACCGCGCCAGAAACTCGGAGACGCCGTATTGAGACACAATGCTTTCGGTTATGGCGGACCCGAGTTTTTGCATGCGTTCCGCCAACCAGACGGGCACACGACCGCCATGGAGCGGCAGATCGGCGTAGCCGGAACGCTTCATCCTTTCTTGATGGTAACGAGCATAGTTGAGCGAGTCACTATCCTGTGAGTGGTGGCGGATCCCAGAGAAGAGTATCACTTGCGCCGGAATCGTTGGGACGCGGAATGGAAGATTCTGCAGCGCAGGTCCATGGTGATCGGAAACTGGCGGCTTGCGATTGGAATCGCCGCGGCAGTGCTGGCGTATCTTGCATTCGGAGTGCACAAAATATCCGGGAGCGTGCTGCTAGTGCCGGTTGCTGTTTTCCTGGCGATTGCGATCTATGGCGCCCGTGTGAGTCGCCGGCGGACGCTGGCTGAGCGTGCGCTCAAATTTTACGATCAGGGACTCGCGCGTGTCGAAGATCGCTGGCCGGGAACAGGGGAAGGGGGAGAGCGGTTTCAGAATCGGGACCACCTGTACGCGGACGATCTGGACCTCTTTGGGAATGGCAGCCTCTTCGAACTGGTATCGCGCGCCCGGACAACGGCCGGCGAATCGGTTCTTGCCGATTGGCTGATGGCGCCCGCAGATCTCCCCACCGCTGCAGCTCGACAGGAAGCGGTGAAGGAGCTGACCGAACTGCTGGATCTACGCGAAGACATTGCTTTGCTTGGTGAAGACATCAGAGCCGAAGTGGAAATCCAGGCGGTTACTCGTTGGGGCTCTCGACCCACACGGGTATTTTCGAAGATGACACGAGTGTTAGTGTTCGCGCTCGCGCTGGCCGGGATTGTTGCTCTAATTGCTTTCCTCTCGCAGCTGGTTCCTTTGTGGCCACTGTTGACAATACTTTTGTGCGATCTTGTTCTCGCCCGTGTTCTGAGACAGCACGTGCTCGAAGCAATACGCGGCATAGACACGCCGGCCGCTGGTTTGCGCGTGCTCTCACTGCTGCTTGCGAGGCTTCAGCATGAGTCGTTCCATTCACCGCGCCTTAAAGAGCTTCACTCCGAGATTGCCATGCAGGGTCTGGATGCGGCCCACCGCATTGCGCGATTGGAACGCTGGGTGGAGATCCTCGACTCGAGCGACAACGTGTTGGTGCGAGTGATTCAACCGCTCGTGCTATGGCGCGAGCAGTCAGCCATGGCGATTGAAGCGTGGCGACAGGTAAACGGAAAGTTTATCGGTCGATGGATCGCGGCTATTGCGGAAATCGAGAGTCTCTCGTCCATCGCGTCGATAGCGTATGAACGTCCGAGCTGGCGCTATCCAGATCTGCTCGGTCCTGAAGACGCCGAATTTGACGCGGTTGAGTTGAAGCACCCGTTGCTCCCGCAATCCCGGTGTGTGCCGAACGACCTTCGACTCTGCCGTCAGACAAGGCTACTGATTGTCAGCGGATCGAACATGTCCGGGAAGAGCACGCTGCTGCGATCCGTGGGACTTGCGACGGTGCTTGCATGGGCAGGCTGTCCGGTACCGGTCCGAACGCTCCGCATCTCGATGTGGCAAACGGCCGCTTCCATGCGAGCGAACGACTCGCTGCAGGATAATCGCTCGCGTTTTTTCGCCGAGATCAGCCGGATTCGAGCGATTGTTGAGCTCGCGTGCCGCGTGCCGACTCTGTTTCTGCTCGATGAAGTCTTAAGCGGCACGAACTCTCATGACCGGAAAAT
>JAFAUR010000169.1 GCA_019243205.1 Acidobacteriaceae bacterium
GTTACGCTACGCCATGAGCCTGCCGGTTGCGAGCACGATCACCGGGATGGACAAGCTTGAGATCGCGGTCCAGGACCTGAAGATCGCTCAGAACTTCGAGCCGCTTTCGCGAGCAGCGATGGACAGTCTGCGCGACCGCTGCCGCACGTTCGCCGACGGCAGGTACGAACTCTATAAGACATCCCTGAAATATGACAATCCGGAGGCCCGGTTGACCCACTCGTTCCCGCTCGACATGCAGCAGAAGGAAGTCAAAGAGATGATGCGAGCCACCGAGAATACCGGTAAACCGTTCCCTCCTGCAAAATAACCTCTTCATGTCAGATGACCACACGCCAACTCGCCGCGACTTCATACATTCAACTGCAGCCGGAATCGTCGCTAGCGCCGCGGCGGGCGTGAGAGCAGAAACCACAGGTGGTGGAAGGATGGCACAAACAAACGGGACCGGCATTCCCCGCCGGCGTCTCGGCAAATCCGATCTGGAAGTTTCCGCGTTGGGCCTAGGCGGATTTCACCTCGGCTCGGCCGGCACCGTGGAGCAGGCGACCGAGATCGTGCAAAACGCGATCGATGCCGGCGTGACCTTCTTTGATAACGCGTGGGAATATCACGACGGCCAGAGCGAAGAATGGCTCGGAAATGCCCTCGGAAACAGGCGCAAAGAAATTGTTCTGATGACGAAGGTCTGCACCCATGGTCGCAAGAAGGCCGTAGCCATGCAGATGTTAGAGGAATCTCTTCGCCGGCTGAAGACCGATTACCTGGATGTTTGGCAGATCCACGAAGTGGTTTATGACAACGACCCTGATCTGATCTTTGCCCCGGGTGGCGCGGCCGAGGCTCTGGCCGAAGCGAAGAAGCAAGGCAAGGTGCGGCTCATCGGCTTCACCGGACATAAGAGCCCCTCCATTCATCTGCGCATGCTTTCGCACGGTTTCCCCTTTGACACGGTCCAGATGCCGTTGAATGCTTTCGATGCTAGTTTCCGCAGCTTCGAACAGCACGTACTTCCCGAGGCGCAGCGCCGCCAGATGGCTATTTTCGGGATGAAAAGTATGGGCGGCAGTGGCGAAATCATCAAAATGGGAAACGTGACGCCTGCGGAGGCTCTACGTTATGCCATGAGTTTGCCGGTATCGACAACCATCAGCGGCATCAATTCGATGGACGTTCTAAAGCAGAACTTGAAAGTGGCCGAAAATTTCTCGCCGATGAGCCCCGCGGAAATGAATGAACTCCGCAATCGCTGCAAACCGTGGGCTGCCGACGGGCACCTCGAATTATTCAAGACCACCACGATGTACGACGGTAAGATTGGCCGCGAACAGCATGGTTATCCCACCGTGGAAGAACTGCCTGCGTAAGCTTTCCATTAAGTCCTGACGGTTTACTTGCGTCCCGCCGGAATACCACGTCATCTTATAAGCCTGCCCAGTTGCTCTGGGGGCAACGAGCGCCCGTGTTCTTGATTCTGTATCTTTGAGGTTTCAGTATGTGGATAGTTCATCTGGCGCTTCGGAGACCGTACACGTTCGTCGTGTTCTCGGTTTTGGTGCTGATCCTCGGAGCCATCGCTTCCATCGTCAGCCCCAAAGACATCTTTCCGTATATCGACATTCCGGTCGTCAGCGTCGTGTGGACTTACAACGGCCTCACGCCGGATGACATGGAAAAGCGCGTCGTCACCATATGCGAACGCGCTATGACAACCACCGTTAACGATATCGAGCACATGGAGTCCGAATCGTACGCCGGCGTTGCTGTCATTCACGTCTACTTTCAGCCGAAAGCGAAGGTGGAACTCGCGATTTCCCAAGTTACTGCCATCGTTCAGACCATCCTTCGAGTGCTGCCGCCCGGCATTTTCCCACCGAATATTCTGAAGTACGACGCCTCTAGCGTGCCTATCCTGCAACTTGGCTTATCCGGCCAGGGTCTCACGGAACAGGATCTCTATGACCTCGGCCTGAACTTCATCCGCACAAGGCTAGCAACAGTTCAAGGTGCTTCTGTTCCTCTGCCCTGGGGAGGCAAAAGCCGGCAGATTATGGTCGATCTCGATCCTAACGCGCTTTACGCTAAACACCTTTCGGGCATCGATGTTTCAAATGCTTTAAACGCGCAGAACCTTATATTACCCGCCGGAACCGCGCGCGTTGGTGACACCGAGTATCTCGTGCGTGTGAATAGCAGTCCGCTTGACGTCTCCGGTCTGAATGACCTTCCCATTCGGGCTTCTAACGGGGCGGTGGTTTACATGAAGGATATAGGCCAGATTCGAAACGGCTTTGCGGTCCAGACGAATGTCGTTCGCGAGGATGGCCAGCGCTCTGCGTTGTTGACGGTACTCAAGAACGGCAAGTCCTCCACGCTCGATATCGTGAATGCTGTACGAAAGGCCCTGCCGCGCGTGAAGGCCGACCTTCCCCCCGCTCTCCGCATCACACCTCTGTTCGATCAGTCCATCTTTGTTCGCAATTCGATTGACGAAGTGCTGCGCGAAGCTTGCATCGCGGCATTCCTCACCGCTCTGATGATTTTGCTGTTCCTCGGCAGTTGGCGAAGTACGCTGATCGTCTGTATCTCCATCCCCCTGTCCATTCTGACCTCCATCTGCGTTCTCGCGGCTCTGGGCCAAACGATCAATGTGATGACTCTGGGCGGTCTGGCCCTCGCCGTCGGAATTCTAGTAGATGATGCAACCGTCGAAATCGAAAACACGCACCGCAATCTGGAACACGTCGGCAATCCTCTTGTCCACGCCATTCTCGATAGCGCCAGCCAGGTTGCCGCTCCCGCCCTTGTTTCTACCCTTTCGATCTGTATCGTCTTTCTACCGGTCCTTTTGTTGACTGGCGCAGCAAAATATCTCTTTACGCCACTTGCCATGGCGGTCGTCTTCGCGATGCTTGCGTCCTACTTTCTTTCGCGCACGCTTGTCCCTACGATGATGCATTTCCTGCTTCCTGCCGAAGTCGCTCTCTACCAGCACAAGCCGGAAGATCCCGAGCCGAAAGAAGCACAGAACTGGATCTGGCATGTGCATGAGCGATTCGAGCGCCGCTTCGAGTGGCTGCGCGAGCACTACCACAGATGGCTCGAATGGACACTGCATCACCGTGCGATCGTTGTCATTATCTTTGGGCTTTTCGTGGGGGGCTCCTCGATCCTTACGCTCTTC
Source organism: Acidobacteriaceae bacterium (assembly GCA_019243205.1). Classification (GTDB taxonomy): domain Bacteria; phylum Acidobacteriota; class Terriglobia; order Bryobacterales; family Bryobacteraceae; genus Bog-105. The sequence continues at coordinate 3,185 of JAFAUR010000169.1, forward strand.
ATCGGCCGCGACTTCTTTCCTTACGTCGACTCCGGCCAGATGCGACTACACGTTATTCCGCCCGTAGGCACCAGGATTGAGCAATCGGAGATCTACTTCGCCGCGGTCGAGGCCGAGATTCGCAAAATTCTTCCGCAGGACAAAATCGATCTCATTCTCGACAACATCGGGCTTCCGAACGGAGGTGTCAACCTCGCATTCGGCAATAACGCCAC
>JAFAUR010000408.1 GCA_019243205.1 Acidobacteriaceae bacterium
TCTCTACCGGCGTGACGGTGTAGATTACGTGCGGTGTCTGGATTGCGGCCAAGTCTTCGAGGCTGAAGATCTGGACTCAGTTCCCGTATACGACGACGAAGAAGAGAAGCCCAGGAAGCGCCGTTAGGAGCGCTCTCCTTCGTCTCAGATCCATGACCCTTCGATGCTTGCCCGGCAATTGTAAGCGAGTAGTAATTGCCTAATCTCACTCGTGCCGTGTCGCGCGAAAAGACGTATCCGACCCAGCCACTTCGTATTGTGGCCATCGGCGGCGGCACGGGATTATCGACTCTGCTCTCCGGCCTGAAGGCGCACGCCCGGGGCGTAGGAGGTCCGCAACCGAAGAGCGCCGGCCTTGACATCACCGCGGTAGTGACGGTCACCGATGATGGTGGCAGTTCCGGACGGCTGCGGCGCGATTTCGATATTCTTCCGCCCGGCGATATCCGAAACTGCATGACGGCGCTTTCAGAAGACAGCGATTTGCTTACGCAGTTGTTCCGCCATCGCTTCGCAAGCGGGCGCGGGCTGAAGGGTCATAGCTTTGGGAATCTTTTCTTGACTGCCATGCACCAGATTACGGGTGACTTCGCCCAAGCGGTAAAGCTTTCATCAGAGATATTGGCGATCCGAGGTCGTATTTTTCCGGCAACTTCGGCCAACATTGCGTTGGAAGCAGAACTGGACGACGGCACGGTCGTGCGAGGCGAAAGCAAAATCAGCAAAAGCCGGCGTCGGATTGCAACCATTCGTTTGCAGCCCGGCGATTGCAGCCCGCTGCCCGAGACTCTGGAGGCGATCAGGAACGCGGATGTGATCACAATTGGGCCTGGCTCGCTCTACACCAGCATCATTCCTAATCTCTTGGTCAGTGGGATTCCTGAAGCGATCCAAAATTCGTGCGCTTTGAAGGTCTATTTTGTCAATCTGATGTGGCAACCGGGAGAGACCATCCGGTTCGCCGCATCGCAGCACGTTACCGCCATCCAAGACCACGCAGGAGTCAAGTTGATTGATTGTGTCGTTCTGAACTCAGGCGCTATTCCGGTTTCCCTGCAACGGAGATATGCGCGGGCGCATGTCAAGCCCGTCGAAAACGACATCGAAACACTTCACAAAATGGGACTGAAAGTTGTGACCGCAGATCTGGTGGGAGATGCAAGCGTTCCGCACAAAGTGCGCCACAATCCATCGTCGCTGGCAGAAGTGGTGCTTGATCTGGCCAACCGGTCGCGCGCTTATCAGTTGCGACGAGAAGTATTGGGAGCCACACGCACACGAGTCCGATGAATAAAGACATAACCGTAATCATTCTGGCCGCCGGCTTGGGGACCAGGATGAAATCCCGAAAGGCGAAGGTCTTACATGAGGCCGGCGGGGACACGCTGCTGAACAACATTATCCGGATTGCGAAGGAAGTAACATCGCCGGACAACATCATCGCCGTAGTCGGGCATCAGGCGGAACAGGTTCGAGAGAGCGTCAAGATACCTGGCGTTAGGTTTGCGCTGCAAGCCGAACAAAGGGGGACGGGCCATGCGGTCATCTCTGCGCGCGAGGTCGCTGGGTCTCATGAAGGAAAACTAATGATCCTGAACGGCGACGGGCCCCTGCTACGGTCGGAGACTCTCTTCAGGCTCCGCGCGGAAAGCGACGAAGCGCCCGGCGGAAGCATCGTTACAACCGAACTTCAGGATCCAACGGGATACGGGCGTGTTATCCGCGATGCAAGCGGCAGAATTGCCGCGGTCGTTGAGCAGAAGGCAGGAACACCCGAGCAGCTGGCGATCAAAGAAGTAAATCCGGGTTTGTACTGCTTCGATGCCGCCGCGTTCTGGAAGCATGTCGGTGAGATCAGGCCGGACAATCCCGCGCGCGAATACTACCTGACTGACATGGTTGAGATCCTTACCCGGCACGGATATCCGATATCACCCTTGCTGATAGAGGACGAAACCGAACTATTGGGAATCAATACGCGGGTGGAACTGGCGATTGCCGACCGGATTCTACGAACCCGGAAAGTGAACGATGTGATGCTTTCGGGCGTCACGATTGAGTTTCCCGAGACCGTTATCGTCGATGCGGACGTGGAAATAGGCCCCGATTCCATCATTGAGCCGAACGCACAGCTACGCGGATCAACCCGCATCGGAAGTAACTGCAGAATCGGCTCGGGCGCAATATTGCGCGACTGCGATATCGGCGACAACGTTTGGGTTCTTCCTTACGTCGTAGCGGAATCGTCTTCGGTCGGCAACGGTGCTCATGTCGGACCCTTCTCCCGCCTGAGGATGCAGGCAAGCGCGGGCGAGAATACGCATATCGGAAATTTCGTCGAACTCAAGAAGACAAAGCTGGGCGCGGGCTCGAAAGCAAGTCATCTTGCTTACCTCGGCGATTCCGTCATTGGCTCCCAAGTGAACATAGGCGCGGGAACGATCACGTGCAACTATGACGGCGTGCTCAAACACCTGACAAACATCGGAGATGGCGCTTTCGTCGGCAGCAACTCTACCTTGGTCGCGCCATTAAAAGTCGGCAGCGGGTCCTACGTAGCCGCAGGCTCCACCATCACCGAGGACGTGGAAGAAGACGCGCTGGCCGTCGGCCGCTCACGGCAGGTGGACAAACCGGGCTGGGCGAGAAAACGGCGGGCACACCTTCAGGAAACGAAAGGTTAGGGCGTGTGAGCCGGTCGCGGAGGCGGCTGAAGCTTCACAGCCAAAACAAAATCACCCTCCTCGCGGTGCAGGAAGCGAACCGTTACCCGCGATCTCAGATGCAGGTTCGATTTAGGCATTTTGGTTTTCGAATCGATGACGAACGTACGATGCTGTGGGGCATGACCCGCCACCTGTCGTGAAATGGTGATTCGCCTGCTTGAAAGCTGAGTGACTGTTCCGGCGAAGAACTCCGGCTTCGGTTCGACTTGAGGCGGCGGAGATTGAGGGTGTTCCTGTTGCGACCACGCCAGTAATGCGCAAACTTGCAGCAGTATTACGCTTAATCGCAAAAGCTTGAGCAGCATGCTCGTGTTTTTGACAGGACTGGACCTATGTAACACACCGGACAGGCGGTGTGATGAAGTTCACAAGACGATAGCCGGATGGTAAACGTTGGGTAGCTGCAGTTCACCAATGGCGACCAGATCGCCGGATCGAGATAGCGCACGCACGTGTCGAGCGCCGGGCGGAACAACGAATGGTGATGTCCGGAATTCCCGCCCCTGCCGTATGCGTGAAACTGCGAGTTCATCAAACTGTGCAGCGGGAATGTGAGGAAGTAGCTCATTGAGCGGAATGAGCGCCTCGGTCAGCTTTCCGCAATCGGCAAGGAGCGCCAACTGCTCGAGCGTTTTCGCCTGCGTTAATTGGAATCTCCCGACTTCTGTACGCCGCAGCCCGCTCAGGATCGCGCCGCAGCCAAGCTCCGCACCAAGATCATTTGCGAGGCTCCGAATATAAGTCCCTGCTGAGCAGGTGATCGTCAACTGAAGCTGGTCACCTTGCAAGTCGCCGATCTCCAACCGCCGTACAAAGACTTCGACCGGCTTCAGATCTACCGGTTTGTTTGCGCGAGCGAGCTTATAAGCCGGCACACCGCTGATCTTTTTCGCCGAGTAGGACGGCGGGGTTTGAGAGAAGCTGCCGCGGAATCGCTCTGCCGCTTCCCGGACGCATTCCAAACCGGGAATCACCGCGCCCGTGGGCACCGTCTCGCCCTCAGCGTCAAACGTATCTGACACAACTCCGAAACGTATCTCCGCAAGGTATGTTTTTTCTTCCCCTCCGAAGAACTGGGCGAGCCGCGTACCTCGACCGCTGATCAAGGCAAGCAAACCGGTGGCCATGGGATCAAGTGTTCCCAGATGCCCGACCCGTTTCGTTCCCGCAAGACGCCGCCACCGATTCACAATGTCGTGGCTGGTACACCCGGCGGGCTTATCGATAAGAACAACGCCGTCCATAGTTTCCGAAACCGAAAAGGCTGATCGATGAGATCCCTACGTTAGTCTGATAATTACAGGCTCCAACACACAGGTGGGTGGAACTTGAATCAGTGAGGTCGCTAAGCAATTGGAAGAAGAAGTTCTAGGGAAAGCCTACGACTCGCGTTTGATGCGCCGGCTTTTGGTTTACCTCAAGCCGTACCGGACTGTCGTCGTGACGTCCCTGATTCTATTGCTGGTGGACTCTCTCCTCCAGATTATCGGACCCTTACTGACCAAATTCGCCGTCGACCGGTATCTCGTGCCTACGCATGGCGCCCAAAGTCTTCCCTTCCTTGGGAAGTGGCTCTCCCAGAACCCCTGGATCGGACTGTCGCAAATCGCGATCGTGTATCTCGCCGTGGTGGTTCTGGCTCTGCTTTTCGATTTTGGCCAGACGTATCTGATGCAGTGGACCGGCCAAAAAGCTATGTTCGACCTTCGCCGCGAGTTGATGGCACACCTGCAAACGCTGGATATTGCGTTTTACGACAGAAATCCCGTCGGTCGGCTCGTCACAAGGGTTACCACAGACGTGGATGTGCTGAATGATCTTTTCGCTTCCGGCCTGGT
>JAFAUR010000437.1 GCA_019243205.1 Acidobacteriaceae bacterium
TAGCCGCGACCTTCGCCCTTATGGGGGACGGTGTCGCAGCCTCGGCCCATGCATCGGAGGTCCTCAAGCTGGAGCCGGCCTTCTCAACCACAACCTACCTTGCGACCCAGCATTATAAGCACGATGGCGATCGTAAACGCCACGAAAAGGGCCTTCTCAGAGCAGGTCTACCGGCCTGAAATCAGCACCTTTTAGCGATCGTCGAGAGCTTCGAAGTTTTTGAGGCGGAGCAACAGCGTAGGAAAGCCAGCACGACTGCTGCGCCACCTGTCAGCTTGCAGCTCGATGCGTGAGGGAACATTGGAGAGAACGTCGGCGTTGCCGGACCGCTATATTCTGCCCAAGCTATCCATGCCTGATCTCTTCAAATCCGAGAGCTCGAAAGCGGCTCGCTACCCACCAAGGCAGCTGAAATGCGCGAGCGAGCTCATGCCGCAACAACTACGAAAGTGTGCATTCTGCTGCTTCAAAATGCGAACCTCTATGAGCGACTGGCCGATCAGTTCGAACGTCCAACGCACAAACGTGACTGATTGGCTTCAGAGTGACTCATGCGAGAGCGACGAGTTCACGAGTGCGGGGGGTGGCGGCGCAGAGCGCCGGTCATGCGCGCGTAGTCGCTTCATGTGGCCAGTCTGGCTGAATTCATGAATCGAGACGGCTGATCTGTGATGAGCTCTTTCCTGCGTTCTCCTCGGTTACGAGCCGCGACTGTTTTCAATCCGCTGCGCGCCGATCCAGTGCGTCGCGAATGCGGAACGTGAGTTCCTGCAATGAGATCGGCTTTTGAATCAGTTCAATGTCAAGATCGACGCGGCCCTGGTGGATCACCGCATTGCGCGAATATCCCGACATGAAAAGGACTTTCAATTTGGGGCGAAGCTCCAGCGCCCGCTGCGAAAGCTCCCGGCCGTTCATGCGTGGCATGACAACGTCCGTCAGCATCAGTTCGATCCTGATCGACTCCTGCTCTAGGAATCCGAGGGCTGCGTCGCCATCCTCAGCGTGAATCACGCGATAGTTCAGAGTGCGCAAAGCTTCGACTACATAAGCGCGCAAGTCTGCGTCGTCCTCGACAACGAGGATTGTCTCGCCTGTAGCGTCACCGGCGAGCGATTCGTAAGATTGCTCCGCGAGCTGGTCATCGTTCCCCCCGAAGCGGGGAAAATACATTTTGACCGTCGTGCCGAGTCCTGCCTCGCTATAAATCTTCACGTTTCCGCCGGATTGCTTGACGAATCCATAGACCTGGCTGAGACCCAGGCCAGTTCCGCGGCCGACCTCCTTTGTAGTGAAGAATGGCTCAAAAGCGCGGGTTATAACATCAGCTGTCATACCCTCGCCGGTATCGCTGACTGCGATCAGGACATATTGGCCAGGCGGGACTTCCGGATTTGTCCGGCTATATTGAGCATCTAGACTCTGGTTGAGAACGTCGATGGTAAGTTTTCCGCCATTCGGCATCGCGTCACGGGCGTTGATTGCAAGATTGATTAAGCAAGTCTCGAGCTGCGGCAAGTCCACTTCGATTGGCCAAAGGCTCGGCGCCCCTGTGACCTCGATTGAGATCGTCTCGCCAAGAGCGCGTTGCAGGAAATCGGAGACGCCAGGCAGATATTTGTTGAGATCGAGGGTCTTCGGATTTAGGGGCTGGCGGCGCGAGAAGGCGAGCAGACGACTGGTAAGGGAACTTGCGCGCTGCGCGCCGCGCGTCGCGTTGGCCAGCGCGCGCAGCACGCTTGCATTTACGCCTCCCATGGCCTGAACGCCTCGCTGCGCAGTCTCCAGATTACCCAATATGATCATCAGCAGATTGTTGAAGTCGTGGGCAATCCCGCCGCTGAGTTGGCCGACCGCCTCCAGGCGCTGCGATAGGGCGAGCTGTTCCTGGGTTTCCCGTAAAATTCGCTGCCCCTCCATGCGCTCGGTTATGTCCCGCGTCACCTTTGCGAAGCCGAGTAGCTCGCCCGTATCGTCGCGGATGGGATCAATGACAACGGATGCCCAGAAGCGGCTGCCGTCTTTGCGCACGCGCCAGCCCTCCGCCTCGAATTTCCCCGCGCGTGCGGCGGTTTCGAGGGCACGCACCGGAACTCCAGCCGCCCGATCTTCATCGGTATAGAACCGGCTGAAGTGCTCGCCGATTATCTCGGTCGCTTTGTAGCCTTTGATGCGTTCGGCCCCGGGATTCCAGCTCGAGACGATTCCGTCCTTATCGAGCTGAAAAATCGCGTAATCGATGACCGAATCGATCAGCAGTTGAGAGAGTGCTCTATCCCTCTGCTTGGGGGTCTTATCACGAACCACTGACAACCCAATTGCATTGCCAAAACTCGAAGGACGCGGAGCACTTCAGAAAAGTTCCGTCTTCTACACAAGTAGGCGGTTTGAGCGGATCCAGGTCTCCGGTTCAAGGTATAGGATAGGGACCGCTTCGTAGTTCTAAGGCAGGGGCGCTAACCATCGTCAGTCGAGGCGCGACCTCATCAACAGTCCCGCCCGTCGGCAGAAATGTGCGGCGCGATGGCGGCGCAAAGCGCTCTCTCTAAGTCGCGCTGTTGAAAAGGCTTTGCGAGGATCGGCACGCCTTGTAGCGCGGCTGCCAGGTCTGTCGCTCCGTACCCAGTAGCAAACACAAAAGGAATTTCACGATCGAGTAAAATCTCGGCGATTGGAAGGGTCCGCTGCCCATTCAGATCCAAATCCAAAATAGCGACATCAAACGATAGCGATTTGGTTTTTTCCATAGCTTCCCCAAATCGAGACGCCACGCCCGCAATCTCGCAGCCAAGCTCTGTGAGGGCGTCCTCGATAAGCATGGCCACGAGCGATTCGTCCTCAATGAGAAACACTCGCCGACCGGCCAGGCCGCTGTTCGACATATCCAAATCACCCTCTCGCGGCGGCCGTCCCGCTATGCCGCATACCGAGCCCTGCTGATTTATTCGGTCGATCAGCGAGGCAACTTCAATAAGTTTGGCCTAAGTTTTCAGAGCAAATATGACGGCCCGACCTCAACCCTCACCGAAAGACAGGACTAGCAGCTTTAAGCGGGCCACTCCGAGGGCCCACCTGAGTCTGAAGGCGGAGGCGGGGTTGGAGGAAGGCCCGCCAGAGATTCCCCGGAATGAAGGGACTGAGTATTCGGCGGGTTGTGAAGTGAAGAAGCGCCACTGTCGGTGGCCGATTGCTCGCAGTCCACCTCCTTTACCCACTCGGAAAGTTCTTTATTCGAAACGTGTGAGCCGCCCCTGCCCATGGCTCTTTCCTCCGATATCGAATTATCTTCCTTTCCGTGCATCTGAACGTAAGCTGAAAGTTAAATTGGCAAACTTGAAGTTTCAAGGAGGTCAAAGCGATCTGCTCGATTTTTTCGGGTGCCGCTTTGAGTATTCATCCAGGTGAAAACCTCGATCGCAGATGCCTACATCGAGCAACGCCCGAAGGGCCGTCCTGAAGGGAGCCCCATCAAGGATTAGGTGGTGGAAGATCATGCCGATCACGTGCTCGCAGCGTTCAAAACCCAGCGGGAAACAACCGATTGGGCGAGGAAGAACGGCCACACCCTAGTCGCGCGTGTGCGGCATCTCAACGGCAAGAAAATCCCGAACCACTGGCGCGAGATCTGAAAAGCCGAGCCCCCATTGGCCGTGCAGCCCATCCATCACTCCCGCGCACTTTCCCGCTGCTCCTGGGAGTTCATGGAGAAGATGTGATATATTCAACGAGGCTCAGCGGGCCAGTTTGGTTGGTAGATTTGTTGGTATCTTGGAATTCCCATCGCCAGTTCTTGCTAAGTATCAATCATTTAGAGCGTGAATTGGGAGCCTCTCCTGGGCACCAGAGCGATATCCGCGCGGGAAATCGGGCTCATCCTGGCTGCTGATTCCGAAGAGGCGCGAGCCCTGTGCCCGCCGCTACACACCGCTCGTGCTTCGCATCCGCGACCTTGGTGACCATCGCCAGATCGACATGGCATCCCGATTTCGATGGGTTCGTATGCCGTGGAATGGACGGTGACGGACATGGCACCAGGATGCTTGACACTTTTTTAAGTCACAGAACACGCAGATCATGCTGAAAAGAAATATTATGCGCGTACTGCCGATCTCCTACTGAACCAACGAGCAGATCTCGTTGCAAACGCCGGAAGTTTGGGAGAAGCAAGGAACTGGAATGTCCGTTGAAAAAGTAGACACTCTCGTCGTCGGTGGCGGCCAGGCCGGGTTGGCAATGAGCGAGCATTTGAGCAAATGCGGAGTTCCTCATCTCGTAGTCGAGCGAGGTCGCGTTGCGGAACGCTGGCACTCAGAAAGATGGGACGCGCTGGTTGCGAACGGCCCAGCTTGGCATGATCGGTTTCCCGGGATGGAATTTACTGAAACCGATCCGGAGGCCTTCGCCTCCAAGGACAAGATTGCCGACTATTTCGCCGCATATGCAAGAATGATCGCGGCGCCTATCCGCTGCGGGGTAGAGGTGAAGAAAGTGCTAAGGAATGCCGGCCGAACCGGCTTCCGCGTTGAAGCTTCGACAGGGGTGATCGAGGCCAACAATGTTGTTGCCGCCACTGGACCGTTCCAACGTCCCGTCGTTCCGGCCATGGTCCCCGAAGATGCGGGACTGATGCAGATCCATTCCAGTGCCTACCGCAATCCAACCCAACTGCCCGAAGGGGCGGTGCTGGTGGTCGGAGCGGGTTCTTCGGGGGTCCAAATCGCAGACGAGCTCCTGCGAGCCGGAAAAC
>JAFAUR010000480.1 GCA_019243205.1 Acidobacteriaceae bacterium
CACAGTGGCATCTACAGCTCTAGATACGTACTCCAGTATTTGCGCGCTGTCATAAACAAGGCGTGACAGCAAGGTTACGAATCGGTGAATGGATAGCGGTCGATCCCGGAGTTCACCCGGTACCTGACTGCGTGCTAACGGGATGCAGATTGCACCGGCTGCCGATCGTTACGATAAATGACACCCTCTTTCATAACGAACATCACGCTCCCGGTTACCTTGATGTTGTCTAGCGGATTGCCGGGGACTGCAACGATATCCGCAAGCTTGCCGGATTCAAGGCTCCCTAGCTTGTTAGCCACTCCGAGGAGGTCGGCCGCCACAGAAGTTCCCGCCCGCAAGGATTGTGCGGGCGTCATTCCGTCATTGCTCATCAGTACGAATTCGAGTGCGTTGTTTCCGTGTGGATACACGGCTGCATCAGTACCCAGCGCAATCTTTACGCCCATGGCGAGTGCCCGTCGGAGCATCGCGTCCTGGGCTTTCACCGCAAGGTCGGCTTTCTGTTGCACGAGCGGCGGGAATTTCGATTCGGCGATGCCTGTCCGAACGGCAAGCGTGGGGACCAGGTAGGTGCCTCGCTCTCGCATCATTCGGAGTGCCTCGTCATCAAGAAAAGTCCCATGCTCGACCGAGTCGATACCAGCGCGTATGGCGCGCTTCGCTCCTTCTGCTCCGTGCGCGTGCGCAGCCGTCCTCCGGCGAAGATCGTGCGCTTCGCTCACCAGGGCGTCGAGTTCGGCTTGCGTCAGTTGCGGTGCATCCACGTCATCGGTTGGCGAAAGCACTCCGCCGGTGGCACAGGTTTTGATTACGTCCGCGCCATATTTGATATTGAACCTCACCGCATAACGTGCCTGGTCGGGCGTGTTGATTACGCCGTCCTCCGGACCCATTTCGTGCCGTAGAAATCCGAACCGGTAACCATCGCCGCTATCGCAGTGTCCTCCTGTGGACCCGAGCGCATGCACACTCACCAGCATGCGAGGCCCCGGAACTACACCTGCGTTAATCGAATTGCGCAGACCGACATCGAGAAACTCGCCCGACCCTACATCGCGAACAGTGGTGAACCCAGCCATTAACGTCTTCCGCGCGTTCGCGGTTGCCCGAATGGCCAATTCGGGAATTGTCCGGCTCTCCTGGCGTTCTCGCGCCCCGATGTAATCGGGATCGAAATCCATGGTCAGGTGTGTATGGGCGTCGATGAATCCCGGTAACAACGTCGCATCACCCAGATCGATCACCGATCCGGCTGTTGCTGCCGTATCCCCGACTGAAACGATTTTGTTTCCCGATACGACCACCACAGCCGGTTGAATCACCCGGTCGCTTTTGCCGTCGAAAAGTCGCGCCGCCTTGATCACGTAAGTGTTCTGCGCTTTGAGCGTGCAGCAAAGTGCAAGGAGAAACAAGGTTGTCGTTCGCATTACGAGAATGGTCTCAGATCGGTCTCGGAGCGCTGGATTTTCACGCCCGTCCGTTTCGCGGAGAAAGGGTTTCAGGCGAGGCTATCTGTGCCGGAAGGACCACGGTGAAACGGGAGCCGCGGCCGAGCTGGCTCTCGACCGTGATGGTCCCGCCCATGCGCGAGAGCACTTCCTTTACGATCGGCAATCCCAAGCCTGTGCCACCGGCGGGCCTCGACCTCGCTTTGTCCACACGATAAAAACGTTCGAAGATCCTTTTCGTGTCCTCGATCGGAATTCCGAGACCCGTATCCGCTACAGAGATTCGAACCTGGGAATCGGGCAGCGGCTCACAGTCAATGCTGACTTTCCCCTCGGGTCTGTTGAATTTGACGGCATTGTCGAGGAGATTGATGACGACCTGCTCCAACCGGTGACGATATCCGATCACCCAGCAAGACTGCGCGCCCGTTGCATCAACGGTGACCGCACGCTCGGAAGCGGCTTGAGAAACTGTCTCAACCGCGGAGCGAATCACTTCCGGGATGGCAATCTTCTGCGGGTCCACAGCCGGGGCCAGGTCGGAATCAAGCTCGGAGAGAACCAGCAGGTCGGACGCAATGTTGTTCAGGCGGATAGCGTGGGACTGGATCACTTGCAGAAACTGGCGGCTGTGTTCGGCATCGTCGAGCGCTCCATCCAATAAAGTCTCGGCATAGCCCCTGATTGCGGTAAGAGGTGTTCTCAATTCGTGCGAGACATCGGCAACGAAGTCCTTGCGGACTTGCTCCTGCCGCTGGATGTCGGTGATATCCAGCAGCACGATAATGGCGCCTTGCCGCGCGGCAGATCCGAACGAAAGGGCACGCGCCTCAAACCAGCGGCCCGCTGCGCTCGGCAGTTGAAAGCGATCCGTCTCGGGACTGCCGGTGTTCAGAACTCTGCCCAGGATTTGTTGCAGCAACGGCTCCCGCACCAGTTCGTACAACGAGAGCCCCGGGACGGTTGGGTTGCGGGTGCCGAAAGCGCGCGTAAATGCGTCGTTGCAGAAAATGACGCGGAGGTCCTTATCTACTGCAAGAACGCCTTCCGCCATGCATGCGAGAATCGTTTCCCGCCGCGCTAATTCTTCATTTGCTTGCTCAACCACGTGGCGAACGCGCTTTGCCATGGCTTTCATCGCGCGCGAAAGGCTGTTCAGTTCTGCCGGGCCGTCAACGGGCAGATCAATTTCCTGCGTCGGGATAGCGCTTATAAACTCTTCGAAGCGCTTGGTGGGCAGCGACCACCGCAGCGCGAGCACGTAGGTAAATCCCAGGGATGCTGCCGCAACGAGACCTAAAACGAGTGCCAGTTTCAGAGTCGCTTGCAGTTGACTCCCGGGTGCGAAATCGTCTCGGATCCAGAAAGCCGCGACGGGGAAGGAAAGCATCAGGAGACACCACACCCCAAACAGCTTTCCGATCGTTATTTCTTTCATGTGCAGAACTTCTCGCCCGTTCGAACCGCTTTCTCTCCCGGCGATGACCGTCCCTGCGAGGCTAGCCCTCACTCCGCTTCAGGAACCAGGCCTGGCTGTCTGGAATCCTTCTTCCGTTCTGGTGCTCCGGATGAGTGTAGGTCCCGTCCGGCTGCATGATCCGTGCGCCGGCTTCATCTTCCAGATATTTCGCGAGTATCCGATCCCGCAGCTTCCGGATTAACTTCTCGTCTTCGATCGGGAAGAGCACCTCAACCCGGCGATTCAGGTTTCGCGGCATCAGATCGGCGCTGCCCACATAGATCTGTTCATCTCCGCCGTTGTGCGCGTAGAAAATTCGTCTGTGTACCAGGAATCGCCCGACGATGCTGCGCACGCGAATCGTTTCGCTCACGCCCGGGATGCCCGGCCGCACCGAGCACACACCACGTATGATCAAGTCGA
>JAFAUR010000545.1 GCA_019243205.1 Acidobacteriaceae bacterium
CGACGGTTCGCACTTCGCTTCGGCCGCCGATTTCAAGGCTCCGATCAGATCGCAAATCGAGGCGATGGGCTACACGATCGTCGCGAATATCGGAGATCAGCCTTCGGACTTGGCAGGCGGGCACGCGCAGAAGACGTTCCTGCTTCCAGATCCGTTCTATCGCGTACCGTGATTTGCATGTAGCGACGCCATTCGGCCGACGCGCATCGACGCCATGATCGCCTCTGGTCATGCCCATCGCCGCATCCGCCGCGCGCGTCCCCGCGTCCGGGCGCTGTTGCATGCAGATGCACTGACGCTATATGACGGTCCGCCCTGCGGAGGGGTGGCCGAGTGGTTGAAGGCGCACGCCTGGAAAGTGTGTATACGGGAAACCGTATCGCGGGTTCGAATCCCGCTCCCTCCGCCAGCGTCTGAGCTTACCTGATTGGGAGTACTAGAAAATTTAAAAGATTTATTTCCTACCCCCAACATTTTCCCCAGTGTGTGCAGAGCGGCCGTGTGATTTTTATCGGTCGCGTCGCATGTGAGACTCCTCGTTCTTCCAAAAACGGAGGGTATGGGCGCCTCAACCGGACCATAAGACCAGGCGCGGCCTCCCAAGTTGCTCTAGACGTCATGATCCCGGTCTGAAAGTCGGTGGCCTGCCCTTTCGTGCAGTAAACGAGGGTTACTCGGGCATCTGAGCCTATCCTCACGCACGGAGGGCGGACCATGGGAGAATATAGCGACGTCTACGTTGCATTTGACGTTGCGAAACGGAAGCACGCGGTGGCTGTCGCCGAGAGCGGGCGGAGGGGAGAACTCCGGTTTATAGGCGAGAAATGGCAACATAGGCGCCGAATTGAGTGAGGCCGGGCATCCGACCACGCGTTACTCTCCCCTCAGGGTGCGACCTCGTTCACCGGTTGCGGGCTCGCATTCTCGCTTAATGTGTCACGCATCGAGACTGATAACGAGCGCTCGATTGGCCACCGCACCCTGGTCATTCGAGATCGCCCGATCATGATTCTCGAGGAGTCTTTCGATCACCCATTGTTTCGAATCGCCACGGAGAATTGCATGAGGTTACGCCTGGGGTGGTTATTCTCCATTCTAAGCCGTTCATCACCGCGATCAGCCACTTGCCGGCGTAATCGCTGATTTTTGAGACGTCGTCCGTAGCTCAAAGGAGCTTGTGGTGACGCGCATGAGCCGTCAGGATCCCCGGCCAAGATTTCGGCCCGGGCCGTTGTAATCGCATACCATGGCGGCGACTATCGCAAGAGAGACTGGTGTCCGGACTCGCGTATCGACCACGACTGACGGTGTGAGGATAAAGGGTGACACAACGTCATCGCGGAATATTTTCATTTCTCAAGCATGCGTCCGTTTATGAGGCGGTGCAGAGCGCACTGGGAGCACGCGCAGTTCGTGGTCAGTTTGCACGGATTTATGTTCGTGCGAAAGCGGGCGATCGTGTCCTCGATATTGGTTGTGGCACGGGAGCTATACTGGCTCACCTGCCCGCAGTGACTTATCACGGCTATGAACCGAACGCGCGATATGTCGAGCGAGCGCGTAGAGCCTTTCCCGATCGAGGTACCTTCCATGCTGGCTATTTCTCAGCCAATAGTGCGAAGTCCTTAGACCCGTTTGATATCGTGATCCTGAGCGCGGTACTGCACCACATTTCCGACGCAGAAGCGTTCGACTTATTCGCCTTACTTCGTCAGATTCTCAGGCCTGGAGGGCGAGTGGTGACGCTCGACAATGTTATCGTCGAGCACCAGAACCCCATCGCGAGACTGCTGATCAAATTCGACCGTGGCCGACATGTGCGATCGGCCACGGAATACAAGGCGTTGGCAGATCGCAGTTTCCAACATGTCGCCGGTGAGGTCGTGCACAGAGTCTTTCCGCCCTCAACCTATTTTTACATGACCGCGCAGTGACGCTCATGAGGCTGCTTCAGGTAGTTCGCCATAGCAACCGGCCGGTGCTGTCTCCGTTCCGCTAAGGCCACGAAAGAAAAGATACCCGAGCGGGACCTCGCGCCATCTTCCGCGCCAATGGCACAACGCCCACCTCGCCCTCGCACAAGAAAACCTGAGCATCAGGTATTGGAGGCTTGGCTGCGTAACGCGGCCGGCCCCTGCCTCGGCTACCGGGGCTTTTATGGCCGGCTATTCCTCAGGCGTGCAGCTCGGGGTGAGCACAACTGCGGGCACCGCCTACCCGCAAAGAGAGCCCTTTCCGGGATTGCACATTCTGGACTGGGAAAAGATTTCGATTGTGATTTTCGAATTGAGTTACTATTGCCTCTTCGCGACATCTTTCTTCATAACCGTCTCGGTTTCTTGTTAATGCCGCCAACACATGCTTGGCCCCGATAAAATAGCAGATGATAGACTTTCGAGCTGAAGAGAATCCATGGAGCTTTTTGCGGGCGAACCCCAGAAGATTACCGTGGCATCTCAGCCGGCTTCTGGGACGGTCCTGATCAGCGGAGAACTGGGTGAGCGCATTGCGATCGTTATCACCGCCCTCGTGATTGCATTCTGCTGCTTCTGGTCAACAGCCAAATTCGATCTGGCCGTTCATGAATTTGCATGGTTCCAGGCCGCCCCTGATGAACCCTTCTATCTCTGGTTGGCTGTCGATACTCCCTTCAGCTTGGACTATCGTTTCGCCAGCCGGATTTTGGTTACCGGACTGCGGGCCGTTGGCGTAACAAGCTTCGATTCGATCGCCCTTGCTTACCAGGTGATATTCCCACCTTTGGCATTTCTCTGCGCCTTCATTGCGGCTCGCTGCCTCTCCACTCGGACTATGACGCGTCTGGCGCTCGCGATTTTCCTCTGCATTGCATTCGATCTGTTGAGTGGCAGCAGCCAAGTTGTCGCAAACTCTCCGCCTGCCCTTGTTTTGGCCGGCTTCATCGGCAAGGACTGGCTGTTTCGGCCCGACCTGTGGTCATGTTTTCCAGTTTTCCGACGGCCCGAGCCACAAGTCAGCTTTTGCTTCCTGTTCCTCTATTTTTCGGCTGTCGTGCACAGCGTTGGGACATGGCGGCCCCGTTCCTACAGATTGGTTTGCCTCGCCACACCTCTCACCGCCGTGATCTACATCACCACTGGTTTGATAGCGCTTCTCATCTTTGGATTGGCCTCGATTACCTCAGCGCTACTCTATCGGCGACCCGTGTGGACTTGGTTCTTCCCAACCCTGATGATCGCCGTGCTCGCGTACGCGCTGACATTTTTCGCTGCAAGCTCACAAGCGGCGAGTGCCAAAATGATGTTTTCGACACATTTGCCGACGTTGCGGGCTTCAGTGCTATGGTCGGCGCTCGGGGTTGCCTTATGTGTATTCGTAGCTTGGCGGCACAATTGGCGTGTTCACCCGCGGCTTTGCCTCGCCTTCATCTTCTTTCTTGTTCCTATTCTCACGCTGAACCAGCAAATTCTTACTGGGCGCGCGGTTATGGCCCAAACCTGGGAAGTATACGGAAACTACATCTGCATCGTTATGGCCGCAGGACTTGTCGGGCCCTGCCTTTCGCGCAAGGGGTGGCTGATGCCAAGCTACGCCATATGGCCTCCATTAATCGCATGGGCGTTTTTGCTGACGATTCTCGTAAGAGGTGAGCTGCGCAACGAAGGTTTTTGGGCATTGTACAACGTCCAATCATTGGCGCACGCGCGCGTCTACCGAGAGGCCGTCTCCCTTACAGGCACGGTTGATCGCGTGGTGCTGCCCCACCTTTGGGACGAATCTCTCTTCGTGACTCGTGTGGCCGATGCTCCACCGGTGCTTGGCTCCTATAACGGGCGTCTCACCGATGCGCTCGCGCCCTGGGCTTCGGATGAACCCCTTCAGGATCACCTCGAGCAGAGCAGGGATGCTGTCGAAGATGGTTTTGAGACGCTGGCTCGCCGCGGTCTCAGCGTTGAGTCGTTTCGAGAGAGCCTCAAACAAGAACTTGCGACAGGCAACTGCTGGCCTACGCTGATGTATTTCTTTTCGTTACAAGAATGCTCGCCGATACTCACTGATTATCGTTCGGGAGGGTGGGCACGCTTGAAGACGGCCGTCGATCCCCTCGCAGATGAATATGCTGCCTTCCTGCACAATTTCCGTACCACTCCCGCGCCGTTCCGAGTGCTTGCCATTTCATACGAACCTCTTCCGGCTCAATTTCGCGATAGCTTTGTCGTCAATCACTTTGTAGCGAAGACGACGGTCAAGCTCGACGATATCGAGGTCACGGCCTACGCCTATCTTCAGACCTCCGGCTGAGCTGATCACCCGCATAGGCAAATGCGCCGAAGGATGTGGAAATGAGACCTGCCACAAAAGAGCCGGCGCGCCAGATCACCTTCAATCACCCGACGCTTGCCGGCGAGGAACTGAAATACCTCGGCGAGGTCCTGACAGGGATCCACCTGTCAGGCAATGGCGAGTTCACCAAGCGTTGCCAGGCGCTGCTCGAAGAACTGCTGCCCTCCGGTCGCGCTCTCCTGACTCATTCCTGCACGGGTGCTTTGGAAATGGCGGCAATGCTCGCTGGGTTGGGGCCGGGCGACGAGGTGATCATGCCTTCGTTCACATTCGCCAGCACGGCAAATGCAGTGGTATTGAGAGGCGCGCGACCCGTCTTTGTGGATATCAGGCCAGATACCCTTAACATCGACGAGGGCTTGCTTGCCCAAGCACTGACGGTCCGGACAAAGGCCATCAGCGTCGTGCATTATGCCGGAGTCGGTTGCGAGATGGATCCGATTCTCGACTTCGCGCGCGACAGGAATCTTCTTGTCATGGAAGACGCGGCGCAGGCGCTTTGCGCCAAGTATCGTGGCCGCTCGCTAGGCACCTTTGGGCAGTTTGCGGCGATCAGCTTTCACGAAACCAAGAACATCATATCTGGAGAAGGCGGAGCCCTCATCGTTAATGACCCCTCGTATTTCAGTCGTGCCGAGATCATTTGGGAAAAGGGCACCAACCGGAGTCAGTTCTGGCGAGGCGAGATCGATAAGTATACGTGGGTCGATTTCGGGTCTTCCTATCTTCCGAGCGAAGTCATCGCGGCGTTCCTGTTGGCGCAGCTCGAAAAGAGCAGAGAGCTTACGGCACACAGGCTGCAAATATGGCACCGCTACCGGGAAGCGTTCCGATCACTCGAAACCCTGGGTCTGCTGCAAATTCCGCACGTCCCTTCCCATTGCGAGCACAACGGTCATATCTTCTTTGTCCTAGCGCCCACTTCGGTCCTGCGTGAGAAATGGCTAAAAATCCTTTGGCGCGAAGGCGTGTACGGCGTCATTCACTACGTGCCCTTGCATTCTTCACCTGCCGGGCGAAAGTTTTGCTGTGTTAGCGGCGATATGAGCGTCACTGACGATATTGCGTCGCGTCTGATCCGGCTTCCGCTTCATCTCGCGCTCGACGTCATTGAGCAAGATCGGGTCATCCAAGTTGTCACCAATCTCGCGAGGGGAAGGTGACGCATCGGCTGTCGAGCTCGATCTGGGAGCGCGCTGCTCTCCCTTCCTGGCAACGACCACCCGGCTGCCACCGAAAGGCCAAGGAAGGCCAAAACTGAGAGTTGCCGCGACCTCCACGCTCAACACCGCTTTCAGCGCTGTATTGAGTACGGAAGGCAATGCGAATTCGCGCCTTATGAGATCTTCCATTCGCGCCTTCCGACGGCCCAAGCGACTCGCTATCATCAGGGGCATGATCACGGTGGCGAACGATGTCGAAGTGACGATCTCGAACCCGGCGGACACGAGCCGGGATTCGAGCTCGCCACGACAATAGCGCCGGATATGATGCCCTAAATCATCAGCGGCACTCCACAGGAAAGGATGTTGAGGGACAGACGCGATGAAGCCCCCGCCGGGCGCCAGGGCCGAGTGGACGGCGCTTATCACAGCTCTATCATCCTCGACGTGCTCAAGCACATCGTAGGCTCCTACCAAATCGAACGCATCGCGCGCGGGAATACGCCGCGCATCCATTTGCACGAAGGCAGCACGATCGCCAAGCCTTACTCTTGCATGCTTGAGGCCGGCCGGGTGAAGCTCGGAGCCGGTCACGCTTGACCAGCGACGAGCACCCGCAAATCGATCGAGCACGAAGCCCGTACCACATCCGATCTCCAGATAGTGGTCTGCGCTGGGGAATATTTTGTTGGCAAGCCCGAGCAGCAGGGAATTGCGAGGTTCGAACCAATAATGGCCGGCTTCGTGCTCAACGAGCTCATCGAAAGCCGAAGGATCAAAGCCGGTGAGGGTGTTGGCGACTGCGAGCGCGTATGACGGCACGCCGTCAACTATCGGCACGCTCTCGCCGCAGCTCGCGCATCGCCATCCTGCCGGCCAAATCGCCTGTCCCTCCGAGATTTGCTCGGCAGAGTCGCAAACTGGGCAAGCCCGAACTCGGATGGTCCGCACTATTTCCGAATACGATGTCAACTTGGAAGACATCAGAGATTGTGGCATACAAATATCATGAATGAACAGATCGCTCTAGCCTCTTCTATTTTCACGGCACCAGGTAAGGCTTTGAATACTTTCGACGAGATCGCCGTGATCGTGCCTGTCTATGCTGGGCGGCCATTTCTCCGTGAACTCTGCGAGCGATCAATAGCTGCGCTGGAAACCATCTCTCCTTTCTTCTCAGTCGTTCTTGTTGATGATCGAAGCCCCGATAACGTCTGGGCCCTCATTCAGGAACTCAGCCTTTCCGACCATCGCATCAAAGGCCTTCAGCTCTCCCGGAACTTTGGACAGCACCATGCTATCACGGCGGGGATCGACCATGCGCGAGCCCGATGGTACGTGGTGATGGATTGCGACCTCCAGGACGCACCGGAAGACATTCCGCTGCTTTATCAGAAGGCGCTTCAAGGCTTCGATATGGTAGTTGCGATCAACCGGCGGGAGGGTCACTCGCGCAACAAGCGGCTGGCCTCCCGGCTATTCTACAGAGCTTTTAACAAGTTCTCTACAGTCAGGCTCACATACGGAGCGAGCAATTTTCGCATATTCTCCGACGCCGTGGCCATTGGATTGCGCCAGATTCGGGAACAGTTGCGCTGCTTGCCCGCGAGCCTTAGCTTTATGGGCTTCGAGGTCGCAGAATTGGAGACCTCCCATCATCCGCGCAGCGAAGGGGCATCCTCATATTCCTTCCGCAAGCTCGCTCAGCTGGCTTTAAACGCGATTCTTGCACACTCCGAACTCCCGCTAAAAATAACAGCTGGCCTTGGCTTGGTGATTGCGGCATTCTCCATTGTCGCGGGTCTGCTCATCGTGGCAAGAACGCTTCTCTATGGAATCGGCGTCTTGGGTTGGGCGAGTCTTATCGTTTCTGTTTTCATAGTGGGCGGCGTCCAGATTTTTTGCATTGGTGTAGTCGGCATTTACGTTGGCAAGACCTTTGCGGAAACGAAGAAACGCCCTCTGTATTTCATAAGAGACGCCGTCAACATCGGACTTCGACTGCCCGGGGAGAGCTCATTCGAATCGCAAGACGACTTCCCAGCCGCCGACAAGCTTCCACCAGGGCGTGTGGTTTTGACCGAATAACTTCAATTCTATAAGTGCCGGCAGCTTGAGTGCGTGTGCGACGAGGCTTCGCAACGGGTGCTCTGCCATCGTGGTCTCGACAAGGGATGGTCGCGAAGCAAGTAGATGGGCTCGAAGGCCAAAGGTCTGAATAAATTTATTCCAGAAACTGCTACCCATATCGTGGACATGGGCGGGATAGGTGATGTTAAGAGGTAGAAACTTCGCCATTGGCAAAACAAACGGCGTGCGCGCATAAAAATAACCGCCCGTCCTCGCTGCGCTGGTAAGGGCCCGAATGGCCGAGTACGCGTCAGGGATATGCTCGAGTATCGCGCTTGCCAAGATAAGGTCGAACTGGCCCTCGACATGGCGTAGCTCGCGGTGTCCATGGACGATCAGATTGGGTAAATCAGGGTGACCGGGGACAACGTGATCAACAACATCGACGGCTACGGGGATTAGATCCCCAGCTTGTATCTGCAACTCGCGTGCAATTGCGAAGGCGAGAGAGCCGTCTCCGCCACCAAAATCAAGTATTCTCAGAGACGAAGCCGCCGCTAGGTCGCCCATGAATGCGAGGAGGTGGCGAGCAAAACGTCTTGGTTCGATGAATGTGTATTGGCTGGCTCCCGGCTCGTAGTATTGTCGATAGTAACGTTCCAGCAACGCTGGCCGCGGCATCTGCGATGCGGACGAGGCGCCGCATGATGAGCATGTTAACATCTCGACATCAGGGTCGCGCTGGACCGTAAAAACTACCTTGCGAGGCTGCCGTGACCGGCAGATTAGGCAGCTATCGCGCGCGTCAAAGATTTCGTCTTTGTTGACACGTACGCCAGCGTGAAATGCGGTTGCCTGAATCATAGAGACATGATCGCCTTTGGGCTGAAAGCCGCTGATCGATTACTCATTTGATTCTATCCTTCGAACATCTGATTTGGTCCCCCCGACCATCCCTCGACCTAGTGATTTACCTTTCCAAGTTGGGAGAAATGAGATCGCGCAATCTGCGGATGCGCATGCAGTCGGCAGCGGGCAGGTGATCGTGCCGGTCCAGCAATATCGGTAGCAGTCCAGCTTTGCGCGCTCCAACGACGTCGGCGAGATACTCATTACCGACGTAAACGACACGACCTGGAACGAGCGCATTACGTTTGAGGAATGCGTCGAAGCAAGCGCGCGCCGGCTTTTCCGCGCCTAGGGCTGCTGACGCCGCAACGTCGCGCAAGATATCTCGTAAACCCGCCTGAGCCAGCACAGATTCAAGCCCTTCATCCCAGTTCGCCAGAGCATGGACTGGAGCATAGCGGCGGATCTCACGCAGCGTCTCAGCAGCATCCGCGAAAGCGACCCAGTGCCGCCGCTCGGTGAAACGCCGGACCAATAGAGGATGGAGCCGCTCCAAAGCCTTTTCGATACCCAGTGCTCCGCAAAGACCGAAGTTGAAGTCAAAATAGAAGCGCGATTTGGATTCGTTGGACGAGAGCTGACTGCTCTTTATTTTGAGGGCGAAGTCGACCATTTCGTATGCACGCGCAATACTCCTTGATGGGAGTTTGATACCGAGTTCGGCCGCTGCATCCTCGAAAATCGTTTCCCGTGACGGATCAAGTCGCAGCAGAGTGCCGGCGCAATCAAACACGACTGCGTCACACGAACGGATTAGCCCACTTGTGCTCAGCACGGACTAACCAAGATCTTCGTCCCGATACGCCGAACAATAGCCCTTTGGGGATGCGCGCGCGCAATCGGAATCCCACGTCCGAAATGCTTCACTAGGCGAAGCGGATCGTTGAAACCTACGCTGACGCGGATATCCGTTGATCCGGATAGCCGCGCGTTGATCTCGAAGACGAGCGGCCCCTCTCGTGGATCGATCCGCAATTGCGCATTCACGGCACCTGATCCCCTGACTTTGGCGCCG
>JAFAUR010000567.1 GCA_019243205.1 Acidobacteriaceae bacterium
CCGCGCAGAGCGCGCCCGCGAGAATCGCGGCGCCGGGGCGCTGCGGTTGCGGCTTGCCGTTGGCCGTTTCTTCGGGAGCGCGAGCATGCCGTCTGGCTGCGCGATCTGCGTGTTTGTGGGCGTGCTGCCGGGCGGCTGCGGTGCGGCGTTTCGTCTGCGGTCCGTTCGACGGTCCAGACGGTTTGCCGGCCGCGCTTCGCCTTCGTGATGGCGATTTCATCGCCGGGCTTTGCGCCTGACGCGACGATGGCGTCGCGTGCTTCCTTCGGCAGCCAGGTGATCGCGATGTCGTGGTTGAGTTCGTACTGGAAGTCAATTCCGTACGACCCTTCGCGCTGCGTGCCTTCCGGATCGCAGGCGAGCTGGACGATGCAAGGCTCCCCGTAATTGGGGCGGATGATTTCGCGTGGCATTAGTTCTTCACTCCTTTCTGCGCGTGTTGCGCCTGGCTGTTTTGATGTTGACGGGTTTTGCGCCTTTCGTGGGCGCGGGACGGAGCGCGATGTCGTGCTGGCGGGCGTAGGCGGCGGCGTGATCCGAGCAGCGGTGCTGGTAATTCGTGTCGCCTTTGTCGACCGTGAGGTACTTCGCGGGCTGGCCGCAATCGCAGCACGCGGCGGGAGCCGCGTGGTGCATGGTGGGATTCGGATCGCGTTGGACGCGGTAGATGGCGGGGCCGTTCATGCGGCTTTTCCTCCGCGGCGGCTAGCAGTTCGCTGCCCATAAGCATGGCTTCGATGCGCGCATCAAAAGCTTCCTCTTCGAGGTGGTTGATCAATTCGCGTTTGCAGGCTTCGCAGAGTTCCGAGACGTGCGAAATTGTTGGGGGACAGGTGCATGGTTGGTTCATGCGTTTGTTCCTTTCTGGGGCCTGGGCGTTCGAGCGCCCAGGCCGCTGCGCGAAGTGACGCTCGGCGTTCTCGAAGAAGCAAGGGCGGCGGACGATCATGACATCGCGCTGCGGGCCATCGCGCGGCTCGAGAAGCAAGCGGAGCTGTGCGGGCGGCTCGCGGGGGGTTGGCTGCTGATGGCAACGATGGGGCTATCGAAGGTCCGACGAGAACAGCTTTGAGCTATTTGGCTGCCCCTGGCTTTCGCTCGAACGTCAAGCGAGACGAGACAATGCTGCGAGTCAGAAAATCAAACCCAGAGCCAAATAGAAGTTGCTGGTCCACATCTTCCACGTACGGCGGTTCGTACGCTGCCCAAAATTCGTATCTGCCCGGTTTTTTGTCTGAATAGAAAAGCTGATCGCGCTTGCCCTTAAGGATGAGTGCTTCGCCGGCACCGAGCGTCTTCCAAGTCTTCACTCGTTCAAAAATGGAAGGCCATCCTCCATACAGATCCCCTGCACAACCGCCCGTACCCGTCGGTTCTGACCCACCATGCGAAGTAATGTACTCGACGCGCAGTACGACGGTGCCATCTATCGAGTCTGAGCACTCGAGATCGGGACTCGGCAATTTGAAGTCGTGGTCGGTTGAGTTGATAAGCGTGAAGGTGAATCCGTCCGGCATTCCGTCCGTCAAGCTGCTGGCATTCAAAATCAGCTTCAAAGGAGCCGCCTTGGTTACCTTGTCTTCTGCAGCCAACAGCCCAGTCATAGCAACTGCGCAGGCGAGAATGCCAACGATGACGATACTCCATCGAAGCCTGAGCATGGGCACTTAGACGAGTAGCACGCCTGGCGCGTTGCCGACGTGATTGCGGTCGAGTCATGGGCAAACCGGAACTTGGGGCCACGACGTAGCATAGCGCTGGACCCTGCAACTCTCGATGATTGCCTGCGCCTGCCCGGCAATTTCATTCGTTCGGATTGGACCGCTTCTTTTGCGACAATCGCGGTGCACGTCGCGATTGTCGCGATATGCGTGCTCAGCGCGCGAGCTGCGTTTTGACGCAGCAGTGCGCACACACGTGGCGCGCGGGATCGGTGCGGGCGCTTCGCCGGCAACTCGCCGCGACCGCTAGCCCAGTGATCGCGGTTGCACGCGGCTCAGGCGCCTCAATGCAAGCACGGTAAGGAATGTGAAAACCACAGCTTGCGTCACGTGCATCCAAAACCAGGCGTCAGCGCCGCCTTCCCGAACCACCCTTCGCATCGCATCGTGTGGCCAGACCAGCAGGAAAAAAGTGACATCGCCCGCGATGTGTACCGGAATCACCGGAAGGATCGAATCATTCAGGCGTGCCATTGTCCCAAACGTCACGCCCACGAGGGAGTACACGAGCAATTTCGGCCAGGCGACACCCTGAGAAATATGGGCTGTGGCGAATACCAGCGACGACAGTACTATCGCCACCGCCGGGGTGTACTCTTTCTCCAGAACGGTTTGCAAGTATCCTCTGACTGCGGTCTCTTCCGTGATCGGCGCCAGAAGTGAGGCACCGGCGATGATGGCACCGGTAAACAACGGGGAAGAAACGAAGTTGGCCGGGAGTAGACGATTCGGCGGCATCCGGAACAACTGAAACGTAATGATCCACAATCCTGCTAACCCAGTGATGGCGAATCCCCCAGCAACTGCGGTCCACGCGAATGCCTCAGCACTGACGGGGTTGGCGCGGCGTAAATGTCGCCGTCTTATGGCCGTGCTCTGAGGCCATCCTTTGCCGCCCAAGTATTCCCAGAGCAAGTACAAGAACAACAGTAAGGTTGGCAGGCACCAGGGGACTGAAGGTGTAGTCTTCAAATTCGAAGCAATCAGTCCAGCCCAAACAGCGCCCGCGGCCGCAATGATAAACGAAGCGAGTAAGCCATATCCGATGAATAGTGCGATCTTTCGTGCCATCGTCGGCCTAGCCCTTGTCGGAACATTTTCGGCCCGGTTCGTGGACCCATACTACTCCGCGGGCGCTTGCGCCGGCCGCTCGCCGCGGATGTGCGCCTCGGCTTGCGCGCGCATGCGGGCGATCGCCGCGAGCCGCTCTGCTTTCCTGGTTGAGAATCTCGGCATCGGCGCGCCCTTTCGATTAAAACTGCGGCTTTGCGACAATCGCGTCGACTGTCGCAACGCTGTCGCGATTGTCGCTGAGGAGCTCACAACATTTGTGCCAAGTTCCCGTTTTTTCGACCGTCCATCAGCTACACGAAAGAAGAACCGAATCGGACGCTCGTCCGGTCCAGTACACTTCGTGATTTGTTGAATTAGCGGCATTGAATTGTTTGCCCTGGAGAACAACAACTATACGGGCGCCCACTGTTTCAAGTGCGCATAAGCGGTCGTGTTTGGCACCGATGATGCGAAAGTCTGCCAACGGTATCTCGAAATGGAAAACCCCGTTGGGCGCCAAAGTAATTGTGAACGGACCAACGCTACCCGCAATCACAGTCGGCCCGCATGTTGTACACCAGAGCTCCGACTGACTGTGATCCGAGAGAATAATCTCGAAATGGAAGGATGCTTCCGGGAATGGCGTGCCACCCGCTATAGTGCCGGTAAGGATGGTCACCGGCACTAAATCAGTGTTCCTCAAAGATACTCGCAACGAGGAAACATGCTTTGTGCCAGATTCGATGGACGCCTCTAGCTTGATGTGTTGAGAACGAGATATCCCACTGTTTAGTTGTTGCGGAGCCCACGACATGGCGCCGGTGAAAGGCACGGTTAGCAGTAGGAGTAGGCTCAAACCAGCCTCGCCCATGATGGCTTCGACACCACAACTCCCCGCGTTGTTCCTGCCGAGGCTAAGAGCCCTTTCCACATGGACTCCGCAAACTCCTGAACTAGGCGCAAACCGGAACTTGTGACCAGGTAGCATAGCGCTGGACCTGCAGCTCGATGATCGCCTGTGCCTTCTCGGCATTCATCGTTCGAGTAGACCGCGTCTTTTTGCGACAATCGCGCATGCTGTCGCAAAGCGCGTCGCGATTGTCGCGGCATGCGTGTTCAGCGCGCGTGCTGGCCTTCACGCGGATGTGCGCCTCGGCTCGGGCGCGCATGCGGGCGATCGCCGCGAGCCGGTCGGCTTTGCGGTTGCTTGAGGATTTGAGCATGACATTTCGTCGCAGACGAACTCTTGCTCAAATCCTTGGATTTAGACCAACGTTCAGCACAACGTAGACAGCAAGAGTAAAGATTCCAATTAAAAATGACCACAAGCCCATAACAAAGAGGTTTTTGGTCGATTTCAGTGCCGATTCCTTTTCGGCACCCGCCGCCGCGTTAAAGTTCGCAATCTGAGCCGTAACGCCAAGCATGAATAGCACGATCATCATGATCGAACAGACAAGAAAGCCAAATGATGTGAACACCCAGGGTCGGAATCGCCAGCTGGAAAGGAGTTTTTCAAGAAAGGTCGCAAGTATCACAATTAAGCCGCTCGCAAGCGTCGTGACGTGTTTGGCGTAATCGAAAACGACTTTCCGTACCTCCAGGTCGAGTTTGTACGCTTCTAGCTTTAACTTCAAAGCAAGTTCATCTTGGGACGGATTGTCCTGGGTGCTCATCCTGTACAGCATCGCTGATCGAAGAAAAGCGACAATCGTGGCGCCTTGTCGCGATTGTCGTGACATGCGTGTTCAGCGCGCGAGCTGGCCTTCAGGAGGCAAAATAGCTGCGATATTGTCTCAGTGCAGCTAGTGTACGCAAAATCGCTCGTTCTCATCTTCGCGCTACTGCCCTTTCGTGCTTCGGCGCAATCAAACCGGGGCACCATCGATGGCATTGTCGTCGATAGCGACAACAAGGTGGTTGCCGGCGCGACAGTGTACGCTCATCCAATCGGGGTCCCTTTCGTCGGAGTCGTACCGCATTCCGAAACAAACGACAACGGTTACTTTATAATTCATAACCTCTGGTGGGGTCAGTATCACGTGTATGGCGCCAAGGAGGATGAAGATTATCCGAACGTCGGGCGGCGTTTGTACGGAGCCGGGAATGCCGAGCAAGTGTTCACATTGGCTCCCGACCAGCCTGCGCAAACGGCTGCCATTCGACTTGGCCCGAAAGCTGGCGTTCTCACCGGCACGGTGACTGACGCCACGACCGGGGCTCCTCTGAACCCGTGCGCTGAGTTCAGGAGGACATCCGATCCTCATAGCAGCCTAACCGGAACTGGCCTTGTGAAGGCTAAATTCCGATTCCTCGTTCCATCGAACACAGATGTGTTGCTCAAGGTTTGGTTGGACGGATACAAACCTTGGTTTTATCCGGACACACCTGAAGAATCGCGAACTTCCTTACGCCTGAAACCCGCTGAAGTGCAAACTCTCGATATCCGGTTGCAACCGGATCCCTCTCAGCGTCAAACCGGATGTGGCATGCCGGTTGGTACCGTTATCCCGCGGTAGGTTCCAGCGAGTGCGCAGGGCGCGCACCGCGAAAATTGCGCACACCTCGTCGCGATTGTCGCGACGTGCTTCAGCTCGCGAGCCAGCCGGGCACGTCGGGATTCACTGGGGCGCTTGCAAACTCGCCATAGACGTCCGGCTCCAGAAAGCAGCCATCGCCACCTGGGTGGTCATCGTCCGGCCAGTCGATGCAAGCGCTCGCGCCGAAGATCTCCCAGGTGTCATCGTGAGGCCAGGTGCGCAGGGCCTGCTCGCTGGCGCGGTCCAGTTCCCGGCCCATCAGCGGCTGCGGGTGGATCCGGATGCCTTCGCTGTGCGGCGCGCTGCGGCGCTCGCGTTTGGGACGCATGCCGATGACCTCGGCAGCGTTCGCGCGGGCATGGGCGATCGCGGCGAGCGCAATCGTGCGCTGGCCTTGCGGAATTCGCTTTTGCGACATGTCGCTATTGTCGGGTGGGCATACGAGCCGGTGATCGCCAGACGTAATGAATTTCAAAAAAGGTTTTGTAGCAATGGCAGTTTTCTACAGGCTGCTTTCGCTCTACAAAGTGTATGGCTACCTCGACAATGCTCGCCAAGAAGGATTCAAAGTGTTATGTGTGTGGACCTGACAACCCGCTCGGATTACAGGTTCGGTTTCGCCAGGATGGCGCTCAGGGAAGCGTAGCACGCTATCTCGCGCGTCCGGAACATGGCGGTTGGAACGGAATTCT
>JAFAUR010000958.1 GCA_019243205.1 Acidobacteriaceae bacterium
GGCAGAAACACACCTTCCTGCAGGGCAAGTGCTTCGTAAATCGGCTCGTGTTGCAATTGCTGGGAGATGAAAAAGCTGATCAAATTCGAGATCATCAGGGGCACGATGATGGAGTAATCGCGCGTCATCTCGAAGATCATGATGACAGAGGTTAGCGGAGTGCGAACAATTCCCGCGAAGGCTGCTCCCATGCCGACGAGCGCGTAGGCTCCGGGATTTGCCGTCAAATGTGGAAGCAACTGGTGGGCGATACTTCCCACTGCTCCGCCGATCATTGCCCCGATGAATAAACTCGGTCCGAAGATGCCGCCCGCGTTTCCCGATGAGTAACAGACTGGGGTCGATACGATTTTGATGACGGCGAGCAAGGCCACCATCTTGAAGGGGAAATCACCGCCCAGCACGCGATCCACGTAGTCGTATCCAACGCCGAGCGCCTCGGGGATAAACAGGCCGAGCACACCCATTAACAGGCCTCCGACCACCGGTTGCGCCCAGCCCGTCGCTTTCGGAAGCTGCCGGAACCACACTCGGAGCTGCAGTAGCAGCTTTACAAAAGCCACAGATCCAAGGCCGCCGATCACGCCCAGCACGGCGTAGATCCCGAACTCGGCCGGGTTTACCAGCTGGTACGCGGGGACATGGAATAACGGTTCATCACCGAGCAGAAGATGAAGCACGATCCAGGAAGTAGCCGAGCTGAGGACCACGGATGCCAGTACAGGCGCGTGCAGATCGCCCAGAATCTCCTCAAGCGAGAAAAGGACGGCTGCGATGGGGGTATTGAATGCTGCCGCCAGCGCAGCCGAACAGCCGACGGGCACCAATGCCTTCACGTACTCCTTGCTCATCCCGAACCGGCGTCCGAGTACCGAAGCGATGCCCGCTCCGATCTGTACCGAAGGGCCTTCGCGCCCCAGCGCAATACCGCTCGCGAGCGAAATCGTGCAGCAGACGAATTTGCCGAGAACGGTACGCAGCGAGATGTATCCGTCCTGGATGAAAATGGCGAACTTGGTCTGCGGTATGCCGCTACCCCGCGCGTTCGGGAAATAGCGGAATAGCAAGTACCCGCTGAACAGTGTTCCCGCGATCGGGGCCAAAAAACGCCTCCAGGCTGGACTGCCCGGAGGATAAATGCGGGCGGCAATGCGACCGGTGAGCAGAATGAAGGCAACGACCGTCAGTCCGACGAGTACGCCAATAACAATGCTGAGAATGATGGAAAGCTGGTCGTCGCGATTGCGAAAGCCCGTCCAGTTCAGCAGCTTGCTGTTAAACGAGAGCTTCGGCATCTTTCTTCATATTTACAGACGAACTCGGAAATTTCCGACGCGTTTACGCTTTTCCGAATGTGAGCTGGGCAATACCCGTGGTTTGGTGCTAGGATGCGCGTATGGCGAAGAAGTTAGTAATTGTACGGAACGAACGCTCAACCTATGAGGTTCATATCGAGCATGGAGATCCGCCTAAGAAGGCTGTCGGCGGTATATCTCTGGACCGTGATCGCCTCAAGGCTGAGCTTTTGCAACACGGCTGCCCGGAAGAAGTGGCTGCCAAGGCCGTAACCGAAGTGGAAGCCAAGGGCTCCGCGCAAGTAGCCCTCTAACAAAGTCTACAGCTCCGTTCATTGATGGACGGATTTCGGTCGGGACTGGCGGATGAAACCGAAGTTCTTCGCTACCGCTGCGGCGTGGCGTGAATGGCTGGAGAAGTATCACGACCAGAAAGAGGAGTTGCTGGTCGGTTTTCACAAGCGTGGCTCAGGGCAGCCCAGCATCACCTGGCCCGAGTCGGTGGATCAGGCACTTTGCTTCGGTTGGATCGACGGAGTGCGGCGGACTATAGATGAAAACAGCTATACCATTCGGTTTACGCCACGGAAGACCCAGAGCACGTGGAGCGCTGTCAACATCCGTCGGGTAGAAGAACTCACGCGACAGGGTTTGATGCATCCGGCGGGTTCAGAAGCGTTCGAACGCCGCACCGCGAACCGGTCCGCCATTTATGCCTTTGAGCAACGAGAGCGGCCTGAGTTCACGGAAGAACAGCTCAAACGGTTTCAGGCCAATCGCGTCGCTTGGAATTTCTTTGAGGCAAAGCCGCCATGGTACCGCCGAACCGCGACCTGGTGGGTCGTCAGCGCCAAGCGTCCGGACACCAGAGAAAAACGCCTCAGTACCCTCATCGAGGATTCAGAGCACGGCCGCACGATTCGTCCCCTTACGCGGAAATAAAACGCGATCGCTTGCACCCTAAGATCCGACATTTCCTAGAGCTAATTGTTGAAGGAACGCGCGATAGGAGTGGTGAACACGTTCCGTGTTCGAAATCCGAACCACTAAGGACATTTTTTGACTTCGAACATTAAGTCTCTTTTGTTGCTCACGACTGCGCTTGTCATTGCGCAGAACGGATTTGGTGCTGTGGTGACCTGGAACCTGAACAACGTCACATTTAACGATGGCGCAACCGCAACCGGGTCGTTCAATTGGGATGCAGATAGTTCAACTGCGTCTAACTGGAACATTAGCGTAAGTGCCGGGACGTTATCGGCCTTTAGCTATACGACATCGGACTCGCAGTTTTGGCTCTTGAACATGGGAAATCCGCTAATGGCATTCGACTTCCAAATGAACGGCAGCACGCGCGAATTGAGGCTTACGCCGATTTCCGCCTTGACTGATGCGGGCGGAACGGTTGCTATCAATCTGAATACAGCAGGCGGTGGCTCCGGCTCAGTGGAGTGCTACAACTGCGCCCCATATCGGCCTGTAGTTAGCGGTTCATTCGTGTCGGCAGCACCTACGCCGAGCGTTCCTGAACCGGGTTCCGTAGGCTTGATCGGTCTGGGCCTGTGCGGTAGCTTTTTCGTCACGCGTAACTTGCGCTCGCGCCGCAAATAGCTGTTTCGGAGAGCCTGCCGCTTGCGGCGGGCTCTCTGTTTAAATCAACAAACTTGCTAAAATCGCGGCGTGTCCTCACCCGCCGCTGACGTGCTCTCTGATCCCACTACTCTAAAAAGCCTAATCCGTGAAGTGCCTGACTTCCCTAAGCCGGGCATCAATTTTTACGACATCACCACGCTGCTGAAGGACAAGGACGGTTTTCGCCGGACGATTGACGCTCTAAGCGAGCACTACCGCAACAAACCGGTCGACGTTGTCGTTGGAATCGAAGCACGAGGATACTTTTTTGCTCCTGCCATGGCGCACGCGCTTGGCGCGGGCTTTGTGCCCGTCCGAAAGCCGAAGAAACTGCCCGCCACGGTGCGCACCATTGCTTATGACTTGGAGTACGGAACCGATGAGCTGGAAATTCACGCCGATGCGATCGAGGCAGGGCAGAAGGTTCTGATTATCGATGACGTGCTTGCGACCGGCGGCACAGCGAGCGCAGTGGCATGCCTAGTGCAGATGCTGGGTGGCACCGTGGCGGGTCTGGGTTTTGTTATTGAACTAAGTTTTCTGAACGGCCGGAAGAAATTGGCCGGCCACGACCTCTTCTCGCTACTGCAGTATTGATGGCTTTAGTTAAGGTGCCTTCGCTCGCGAAGCTCAACCTGGACTTGCGGGTTTTGCACAAACGCCTCGACGGATATCACGAGCTGCGGACCATATTTCAGACGATCAATTTGAGCGACGTCCTTACGATCGAGTTCGATTTTGCGAGACGAACCCAATTCGCGCTGGATAGCTCTGTCGATATCGCCGATAACCTATTGATTCGGGCGGGGAAAGCCGTTCTTGACCACCTGAAAATCGCGGCCTCGGTTCGTTTCGTATTACGCAAGCGAATCCCGATGGGCGCCGGTTTGGGTGGCGGCTCGAGCAACGCTGCTGCGGTCCTGATTGCTTTGCCCGCGCTGGCGCGACGGC
Organism: Acidobacteriaceae bacterium; assembly: GCA_019243205.1. Classification (GTDB taxonomy): domain Bacteria; phylum Acidobacteriota; class Terriglobia; order Bryobacterales; family Bryobacteraceae; genus Bog-105. Next base: position 3,879 of record JAFAUR010000958.1, read on the forward strand.
GTGTCTCGCTCAGCGAGTTGGTCAGGCTGGGCGAGTCCCTCGGAAGCGACGTGCCGTTTTTTCTGCACGGAGGCACGGCTTTGGGCGCGGGGCGGGGGACGGAATTATATCCGTTACCGGATCAACCTGAGCGGCCTGCGGTGGTTGTGTCAAGCTCCATCCATGTTTCCACCGCCGAAGCATACGTCGCGCTCAAGCGCAATTCCCACGTTACGAACGCGTTGACTTCGGACGGCGACTCCCCTATCCTGAGAGAGTTTCAGGTTGTCGCCTGGAACCTGCAAAGCTCCAGCCTTCAACATCTTCCGTTGAAAAACGATTTCGAAGAGCCGGTCTTCGGGTTGCATCGCGAGCTTGCGGCAAGTGCGCGGAAATTAAAGCGGCTCGGCGCGCGACCGGCGCTGATGACGGGCAGCGGCTCGGCGGTGTTCGGAGTATTCCCAAGTGTGGAAGCGGCTCGGAGTGCGGCGGGCAATTTTCCCGAGGGTTCGGCTTACCTGACGCGTTTCGTGTCGCGGCGGAGATACCGGGCCATGTGGCAGCGGGCGTTAGGACCGGCTGCGGAAGCGAGCTGTTTTTCTTAGGTGGCCCATACATAATCACAGATGGCGATCTCCCCGAAGGTGTTCACCGATTTTAAAGTCTTCACCGGTACCGCGAATCCATGCCTAACGCGCGAGATTTGCGAGGCTTTGAACTGTCCTCTCGGTTCCGCAATGATCAAGCGCTTTGCGGATGGCGAGACGCACCTGCAGATCCAGGAAAATGTGCGCGGAGCCGACGTTTTTCTGGTACAGCCGACCTGCACACCCGTCGATCACCACCTGATGGAGCTGCTGCTGATGATCGACGCGTTCAAGAGGGCGAGTGCGGAGCGCATCACGGCAGTGTTACCCTATTATGGGTACGCGCGGCAGGACCGAAAGGACCGGCCGCGGATGCCTATCTCCGCGAAGTTGGTTGCCAGCCTGATTGAGCGGGCAGGGGCGAGCAGAGTGCTCGCGCTCGATTTGCACGCCGCTCAGATTCAAGGCTTCTTCGATATTCCGGTAGATCATTTGTTTGCGGCGCCCGTCATGGTGGAGTATTTCGAAGCTCGCTTTGACCGGGCGAACTTGATAATCGTTTCTCCGGATGCGGGGGGCGTTGAGCGCGCCCGGTCATTCGCCAAGCGCCTGAACGCGCCCCTGGCGATTATCGATAAGCGCCGAACGGACGCGAATGTGGCCGAGGTGATGAACATCATCGGCGACGTTCACGATAAGCAGTGCCTGGTTGTCGATGACCTGGTTGATACAGCCGGCACCTTGGTCAAGGCGGTCGAAGCGCTGCTGGAGCAGGGCGCGAGAGGCGTAACGGCGTGTGCCACACACGCGGTGCTTTCCGGGCCGGCGGTGGAACGAATTAACGGCTCGCCGCTCGAGGAACTGGTTGTGACGAACTCGATTCCTCACGATGAGCAAAAAGAGAGAAGCGGGAAGATTCGGACGCTTTCCGTTGCTCCGTTGCTGGCGCGTGCCATTCAGTCCATTCATGAAGGTGGATCGATCAGCACGTTGTTCATGTAGTTGTCCGGCTTCGGTACGAGAGTAGCGGAGCAGCTGATTCGGGCTTGGGTCCGGTAGCTCGCTTGTGACGACGGCTGCCGTCCTGGTGAAGAGGTGAAAGGTGAGAAAAGATATAACGATCACCGCTGAGGCGCGCGACTCACGCGGAAAGAATGAAGCGCGGCGGCTTCGAGCCAAGGGCTCCATGCCCGCGGTTGTGTACGGTGGCCCGAATGGTCCCGCCGCTGTGGCGGTCAGTCCCAAAGAATTGACGCGAATTCTTCATAGCAAGACCGGGCACAACACCATTTTCAATTTGAGTCTGCCGGGCTCTGACAGCACACCCGTGATGATTGTCGACTGGCAGTACGATCCCATCCGGGATTCGCTGCTGCACGTGGACCTGAAGCGGATCGATCTGACTAAACGCATCACCGTCAAGGTTCCGGTTGTGACGGAGGGCGATCCGAAAGGCGTGAAGCTCCAGGGCGGTATTCACGAGATCGTGACTCGCGAAATCGAAATCGAGTGCCTCCCGGATGAAATTCCCGAGCAGTTCACGGTGAACGTTGTCGAATTGCTGGTAGGCCAGAACATCCGTGCGGCCGAAATCGCGTTGCCGGGGTCCATGAAGCTGGTGAGCCCCTCGGATGCTGTGATTTCGCACGTGGTATCGCTAAGGGCGGAAGAGACGACCACAGCGGAGACGGCCGGTGCAGCACCCGGCACTGAGCCCGAAGTCATCAAGAAGGGCAAGAAGGAAGAAGAGGGCGCCGAAGCTCCGAAGAAGAAGTAATTCATCTTCGGGCTTTCCAGAATGCCTGATGAAAGCCGGCCGGTGTGCATCGCCGGACTCGGGAATCCGGGGGCGCGGTACAAGAATACGCCGCACAATATTGGATTCCTGGTGGTGGATGAATTGGCACGGCGTCACCATATTCCGATCTCTAAGCACGAAAGCCAGAGCTTAACGGGTTCAGGAAGAATCGGGAATCGGGCGGTGATTCTGGCGAAGCCCCAGACGTTCATGAATCTTTCGGGTGTGGGCCTGAGCGGCGTGCTCAGGTACCGAAACCTGACGAATGAGGATCTGATCGTAGTTCAGGACGAATTTGATCTGCCCTGGACCGCGCTTAGGATTAAGACGAACGGTTCCTCGGCTGGACACAACGGTGTCAAGTCGGTGATAGCCGCGCTGCAAACGGATCACTTCCTCCGGGTGAGGGTGGGAGTCCGGCCGGATTCTCCGGTGCGGGATGCGGCGGATTTCCTTCTCGCTCCCATGAGCCGCGAGAAGGAGGAAGAACTCGAAGAGGTGGTGTCCTATGCAGCGGACGCCGTCGAATCGATACTTGCCAAAGGCGTCCAAAAGGCCATGACGAATTTCAATCGTCGCGCCCGAGGCTTAAAAGAAGAGGAAGAATGAGGATTTACGAAGAGTTGTTCATTGTTCGCCCGGATGCGACCGATGAAGAAGTCGATCCGCTACTGGAACAACTGAAGAACGTGATTACGCAGGCTGGCGGCACTCTGGAGAAGACCGACAAGTGGGGTGTCCGCAAGCTGGCGTATCGGGTGATGAAGTACGACGAAGGGCAGTACGTGCTGCTCCAGTTTGCTGCCAAACCCGAAACCGTCAAGGAGATCGAGCGCCGTCTCCGTGTGGCGGACCTGGTGCTGAAATTCCTGACGGTGCGGATTGACGAGAAGCTGAAACGGATTGAAAAGCGACGGAAAGCACGGGAGAAGCGCGCCGCGCGCAAACCGCCAGCGCCGCCGTCCGCGCCGGCAGTGGCTTCACCCCTGCTGCCCGCTGAACCGGCAGCGCCAGTGCCGGGAGCTCCCGGAAGTAGTACAACGCCCGCGGCGCCAGCGCCTGAAACGCCGGCCGCGACAGAATAGGACTGAGGAAGCAAAAGGAGAATCGTTATGGCAGAACAAAGAGGCGGTCGTCCGATTGCTGCTTCGCAGCGTCCTACGGGCGGCGACAAGGCCATTGCTACAGGTAAAAAGCAGTATTTCCGGCGCAAGAAAGTGTGCCGTTTCTGTGTCGACAAAATCGACGACATCAACTACAAAGACGCGAGACTTCTCTCGAGCTTTATCTCCGAGCGCGGCAAGATCACGCCCCGTCGCATATCGGGCGTGTGCACGCCGCACCAGAAGCGTTTGAGCGAAGCCATCAAACAGGCGCGGAACATCGCTTTGATTCCGTTCGCCTCGCGCATGTAGGGAGATCGCACATGGAAGTCATTCTCAGAGAAGATCTAGAAAAGGTCGGGTCGCGTGGAGCGGTGGTGAAAGTTGCCGACGGGTACGCGCGAAACTACCTGTTGCCCAAGCGGCTGGCTGTTCCGGCAACGGACGCGAACAAGAAGATTGTTGAGCAGGAGCGTCAGGCTCATCTGCGCCGAGAGGTGAAAGCGAAGTCAGACGCCGAGGGGCTGGCGCAGCTGATGGCGAACGTGACCGTGACGTTCCGGCACCGGGTCGGCGAGAACAATCAGCTGTTCGGCTCTGTCACGGCCAAGGACATCGCGGACGCGCTCGAAGCTCAGAAGTTCCACATTGAGCGACGACGCGTGCATCTGGATGAGCCGATTCGCACGATTGGCGAACACCAGGTGACGTTGCGCCTGCATCGCGACGTCGAGACTCCGATCCGTGTGATCGTAGAACCTGAGCAGTAAGAAGCTCTTGTTTCTCGATCCTCAAAAACTCAACGAATACTCTCCGGCCGAGGTGCTGGACGCCGCTTCGCGCGGCCACCTCGGGCTGGATCACCGCTTTCTGCGCGCCCTTCTTGACCGCAAGGACGAGGCGTTGCCGGCCGCGATCGAATTCAGCAGGCGCGACCGGTCGGAAGACGCTGTCGATCTCGCCCCCGAGCTGATTGCGATCTTCCGGTACTGGAAGGCGCCGGAGGGAATCCCATTTCTGATTGAGTACATCAAGGAAGATCCCGAAAATATTCCCGACGAAGCGATCGAAGCGGTGGTGGAATCCGGACCGGCGACGCTCGAACCGTTGCTGGACCTTTACGGCCAAGTGGGCGAATCCGAGAGCGGAGAAGTAGCGTTTATCCTTGCCAACCTGGGCGTCAAGGATGAGCGCATCCTGAATATTCTGCTGGATAGAGTGGAGTTCGATCTTTCCGATACGGCCCTTCTGTTGAGTATGTACGGCGATGTGAGTGCGCGGCAGGCTCTCGAAGAAGCGGCCGCGGACCTCGGGCCGGGCGACGCCGAATTGAAGGAAGAAGTTGCCGAGGCAATCGAGGCCCTTTCCTCAGGTACTCCTCCTGATAAACCGGATCACGAACCCTTCGACATTTGGGCTTTGTATCCGGACGCAGTGGACCTTCCGATCGATCTACTGGACGAGGATGAACGCAGCGAGTTACTCGATCATCCGTTGCCATCGGTGCGAGCGGCTGCAGCAAATTCGTTCTTCAACCAGGAACTAACTCCCGAGGAACGCAAGAAGCTTTTGAAGCTGGCCCAAAGCGATCCCGAGACGAACGTCCGAGCTCGCGCCTGGGAAGCGCTCATGAATGCGACCGCCGAAACGGAAGTAGTGGAGGCGATGTTGAGCGCGCTGCGTGATGGCTCGCTTACGAATGAAGAGCGCGCAGGGTTGATTGTCGGGTTGGCGCCGGAGGCAGATCGCAACGAGGTAAGGCAAGCGATTGCTGCATTGTATGAAGTGCCGGAAGCGCGCGCTAAAGCACTCGAGGCAATGTGGCGCTCGGTGCATCCGAGCTTTCGCGATTACTTTCCGAAGCACCTGGACGACGCGGACGTGGAAGTCAGGCGCGGCGCAGTGTGGGGTGTCGGCTACTACGGTCTGAGGAGCGAGTTGGACCGAGTTCGAGAGCTGCTACAGCATGAGGAATTGCGCTCGGATGCGCTGTTCGCGTATACACTTGCCCTGCCGGTCGAAATCTCGCGCGGGCGTGTCAAGGGCATTCTGGCGCGCATCGAGAAAGATGCCCACGGGCTTTCCGAAATGGAAGAGGAACTCGTCAAAGCTGCGCTGGACGAGCGGCTCATGCTCGCAGGCAAAGAGCCAGTGTTCGGTCAGGCCCTCGACTGAAGACTCTAGCAGCGTGAACGTGAGGCGGTTGACTTCGCTCCGCTTACTTTCCTTAATAGCACCAAGTTGACCCGGCAGTCAGGCTATCTGATTTGCCATCGGGCAGCTTCCAGTCTTGCGGAAAGAT
>JAFAUR010000080.1 GCA_019243205.1 Acidobacteriaceae bacterium
GCAGAGTCGGACTTGATTCGGAACGAGTTTGATCTTGCCTCGCTTAGTATGCTTGCTCCAACCGCCTCATTCTCAGAGCTCATTCGACGGCTACTTGCATCCTCCTAAGCGACGCGCAAATCGGAAAATAGAGCCCGGTTCGCTTAGATCGGCGGTAACGGCAGTATAGATCTGGGAATGCGTCTACAGCCAGGCCCGGATTACGTGACCCTTGCTGACCACAGTGGATGTATTGATTTCTGTCACACTACGATAACCGTGTGTCACAATCTCGATCAGCAGAACCCAGATGGACGGGAACTGACCAATTAACAATCCAACGGAATTGCCTGGCTTCGGCCTGTCTCGGAGCGCACAGTTACCTATGCGTCCGGCACTTCGGCGTCGGTTGAATCGAGGATCCGTCGCGATATGCTGCCCGTGAACGTCTGAGCGAACACGAATCCCGCAAACGGGAGCATCGATAAAATCAGGAACCGTGCCATATTTTCGTTGATCAGAGATGAAAGCGATAGCGGAATTGCGCGTAGATCTGCCGCGGGTCTGCATAATGTGTGCCGCCAAATGTGGCACTGTTGTCGAGCAGAAATCTTCTGTTCATCAGATTCAATGCAGTGACGGAAATCGTGAATCGTTCCGCGAAGGACTTGCCGAGCGAGAGATCAAACGTTGTGTGCCCCGGCAGATGCGCTGGATAATCCACTGAACCGTCTGTGAAGCCTGAGCCGAAATACAGATTGCCTCCGGCGGTTACTTGATACGGCAGGTTGAAGTTAAACCCGGTATGCAGCGTGTGACGCTGATCGTGATCTAGCAGGAAGTAACCGCTGCTTGGTGGTGAGAAGTCTGTCAGTCCCCCGGAAATCCCGCCTGCGCCCTCAGCGTGTGCGTACGCATACGCAACGTAAACCTCTCCTCGATGAAAGAGCTGAGGAGAGCGTACTGCGAATTCCCAACCGTACAGCCGCGCTTGGTCGATCGTAAGAGGAAAGAACACGTTGGAGTTGCCGATCGCGTTGTGATCGAAATAGTTGCGGGCGCGCATATGGTAATTGTTCACGTCAAAGGACCAACCGCGCATCGGGATGGTTAATCCAAACTGATGTTCCTGGTCCCGCTCGCCGCGCAAGGGGATAAACCCGAAACCCTCGGATACGGCGAAGTCAAGCAGAGGACCGCTCACCGTAGAAAGAGGAGGCGCTTGATAATAGTCGCCCCAGAATCCTCGCAGAACCCAATGCAGGTACGGAATGCGGGCCGAGCCGCCCAGGCGTGGATCGGCGGCATTTTCCGAGATTGATCCCGCAAAGTGTGTGAGCCGGACTCCTGCGATAAGTGTCAACCAGGAGAACGGCTTATATTGGTCTTCCAGAAATGCTGCTTCTAGCTGTCCTGTCGCCGCGTTCGCTTGCTGTAAGGTGTTTCGCGACCCGTCGTTTGCAATGAGCGAAACCGACTGAGTGTTATGCTGACCAAAAGCGTAAATTCCGGCGACGAAGTTGTGCCGCTTCGTGACCGCCGAGAGGGCCACCTGCGCTCCGGCATATTGCGAGTCACTGTGTTGGGTTGTGCTGATAGGTATATCGTCAGGATCTCCGTCGTAGTTGGCTCGATTGAAGTGGTAAAAAGGCGACGTCGTAAGAACAAGGTTGGGCGCAAAGGTGTGTATCCACGAAAAACTGACGGCCGCATCCCGCTCGCGTTCGACGTCGCGGATGCCTGCTGCTTCGGCGCCAGGGTCGTTTGGAATCTGGTAGTCATCGCGTCGAAGGGTCGTAACAAACCGAAGCTGATTGTTTGGATCGCGATTGTAAATGAGGGTCGCCATCCCTCCGAGCCCCCAGACACGATCGTGCAAAACATCAGGGCCGGGAGTCGATAAACCGTAATCGCTGCGATTCCCATTTAGGCTTGCGAAGTAGGCGAACTTTTCTGTGTGGCTACCAAAGTTGATCTGATCGTTTGTCTGATGGAACGAGCCATACGTTGCATAAAACTCCCCTTCATTATTGCGTTCAAAGCCTGTGCGAGGTATCACGTTGAACACACCGTATGTCCGATCCCCATAGGCTGAGGAGTAACCGCCGCGCTCGGCCTCCAGATAGTCAATGTCTTTGGGATCGATCTGTGGCCCGACATTGCTTGCAATGTTGGTGTTAGGGATTGGAACGCCGTCGATGGCCCACGTTACCTGATGCCCGCCCCGGATATGCAACTGGTCATGAGTCATCCAAGCCCCTGGAATGTAGTCGGTGATCATGTTCATGCTGTTCGTAAGATCGGCCCCGGGGGTTTCGCGAATCTCGCTGCGGCTCACAATCGTCGTGGGAGTCATTGTGTCCGGGCTCGCAGCCAGCGCTTTCTCCTGCACGTTCACAATTTCGGACGTTCTGCCGATCACGAGCTGAAAGTGAAGAATCGGCGCTTCTCGCGAGGAAATCACAATTTTTTGCGCGGAAGGTTCAAACCCGTCTCGCGTGACAGTCACCTGGTATTCGCCGATTGGAACGGTCGCAGTTTCGAATGCGCCGTCCGGCCCGGTAGTCAGTGTCTGCACATAATCGGAGCTGGTCGACTTCACAATGACGCGAGCGTCCGCGACCGGACGATGGTCGGGATCGTGAACGATGCCCCGCACCGAATTCACCACCACCGCCCAACCCAACGGCGCGAGAATAAGCAGCAACGCGGCTATGCAAGCGTAGAGATTCTTTCGGGATGGTTTCATCTTCAGTTACTCCATCTGTGAGCTTTGATCTCCTCGTCTAACTCAGTTCTCATTCGTTGAGCTTCGGCGATTTCATCGGAACTCATCTTGGTTCGTACTGCTCCCAGGAGGCTCTTGCGAGGTTCTAGTAGCTCCTCCGCCGCCAAGCTGAGCCATACGTACGCCAAACAATCTCGTGGCTCCCTTTCAGGCCAGAGAAGGCCCTCGAGGTCAAGCAATGTTGTCTAGGAAAGGAGGGAAGATGGTGGGCCGCGCTTCTGTTTGGACCGGAGATGCGAGGCACGATAGCCCGCCTCCGTCTGCGCAGAGACCGCGCGATGGCTGGCTATGCCGGCGAAATTTGCCTGACTAATAGCCGGCGTGAAGATCTCCACATGCGTTGCCGCGGTGGAGTATGGAAAATAAGGGCACGTCTCGCCCAAAGCCGCGAACGACGGATCTGAGGTAGAGGAACCGTTCATGCGCATCATGCAATGATGCTTGCCGTTCTTCCGGCAACAGAGCGGTAACTTCGAATCGGGCGAGCCGGCAAAGGCGGGCGGTATCAGCATCCAACCGAACGCTAATGCAAGGAGGATGGCAACGCTACGCCGCATTAAAGGATGAGTGTAGCGCAAAAATTTGCTCTTTAAGAGAGTCGCTAGCAGGTGCGATCGACAATAACTCACGCCGCAGTTTCAGAGCATCTGAGCATTGTCGCTGGCTAAACACGCGCTAGGAATATCTCCCACTTGCGGCCGGCACTTGAGGTTACGTCACTGATAGATCGTGTGTGACGGCCCCAGTATTCATTAATGTTTGGCTCACCGGCTTCTAA
>JAFAUR010001065.1 GCA_019243205.1 Acidobacteriaceae bacterium
CTTTGAGACCAACGGCGCGACAACGTCACCGGGAACCCGTTCGCGCCAGATATGGGTGATTCGATTCCTGCAACGTCAGGTGAAACGCAGCCCCTCATTTTCACTGAGCAAGCCTTCGTTCCGGTATCCGTAACACTGGCGATTATCCATCTTCCGTCGACACGAACAAGATTGAACAGGTCTGTGCCGCAGTGATCGATCTTCCCGTCGATGAGAAAGTCGAACGGCGCCCAAACCACGGCGAGATCGTTGTCGATCCGGACCAGCGGGTTGTGAATGCGCTCTTCAATGTGGCTCTTACTAGGTTTCCCTACGCGATCCGCGAAGGTGTCAAAGGTCATTTGCGCGGGCTTGCCGTCGCGCATCAGCACCATCGTGCCGCCCGGTAGTGTGGGCGCCTTGATCGCCGCGGCATCTCGTTTTGACATGCCATCGAACATTGCATGGATCGGCGCTAGCACGGCTTGCTCCTCCGCCGATTGCGCGAAGGCGCGGGCGGCGCCGCTCGTTGTCAGAATCGCACCGAACAAGAGAATGAACTGCTTTGCCTGCATGTTCATGCCAGCCATTCTATCTTTAGATCTGGCCAATCCAATCATGCTATCGAGACGTTCCTTTTTCTGGTTATCTTCCGCGCTCGCGGGCCCAAGCTACGCGCCGGCTGCGACGCCGCAACGGTCCTCGCCAGAGCCGCCAGGGCAGAGGCCGTAAGGTACGGAAACTGAAACTGTCTTAATTTGGCAGGACTTAAGTGCGAGGGATGGAGGCTGCGATAGTGAGCAGCTACCGATGGCGAGAACGCTGGATCCATTGCAGTTTGTGTTGATGGCGATGCCTGGATGGATGAACCAGCGCCAACAACAGGTGATCGAATATCTGCAAGAAGAGAACCGAGTATTGCGCGCGCAGACGGGCAAGCGGCGACTGCCGTTTAGCGACGATCAGCGACGTCGCCTGGCAGTCAGACTAAAGTTTTGGGTCGCAAAACACTCGCCGAGCTGGACACCTTGGTGATGCCTGACACTCTGCTGAACTGGCATCGCAAATTGATTGCAGAGAAGTACGATGGCTCTGCCAAGCGCAGACCTGGTAGACCGCATGTTCGAGAAGAAGTCCAGCACCTGGTAGTCCGCCTGGCCAAGAAGAATCGCATTTGGGGATACTGACGTATCCAAGGCGCGCTCTCGGATGTGGGATACAAACTTGCCGTGAGCACGATCGCGGAGATTCTGCGCCTGCACGGCATCGAACCGGCGCCGGAGCGTAGCCGGAAGACGAGTTGGAAAGAGTTTCTGGCACAGCACTGGGGACCGATCGTAGCGGCGGATTTCTTTAGCGTGGAAGTCTGGACCTGGAAAGGTCTGAAGCGTTTCTTGGTTCTGTTCTTCATCGATCTGGCGACACGGCACGTCGAGATCGCCAGCATCAGTTCTGCTGCGAATGGATTCTGGATAACCCAGGTCGGCAGAAGTGCGACCGACGCGGTGGATGGAATCTTGTTCGGCAAACGCTATCTGATTCATGATCGTGCCCCGTTGTTCACAGCGGAATTTCAGGAGCTGCTGGCCAGTGTTGGAGTGAAATCAGTGAAGTTACTGCGGCAGTCGCCGAATTTGAATGCCTACGCGGAACGATTTGTAAGGACCATCGAAGAATCCTGTTTAGAGCGGCTGGTGTTGTTTGGAGAGAGATCGCTGCGCACGGCCGTGCGCGAATTCACACAGCATTATCTGAGAGAACGCCATCATCAAGGTTTGGGCAACCGGCTGATACTGGCTGACCACTGCGGCGAGGTGAAGCGGGGTCGGATTCAGCATCAGCAAAGATTGGGTGGACTACTGAATTACTATTCTCGGGCCGCCTTAGAGATTTGCCTCACACCATGCAGTCCATTAATCGCGCGGCAGTTGTCGTGAAGCCCGGGAACCCCTTTCTCGATTGGCTGCATCGCGCGGATCCGACCAGCCAAAACCTAACGCTTGTTGACTTACACCGCGAACCGACGGTTTATCTGGTGCCGGAGTATGTCGAGAGACACGAGGTGCTCACCTTTTTTACCGAGAAGGGTGATGCAAATCTTTGAGGAACATCTAGATGGCTGGTATCGCATACCCGAAGCCTGGCCAGCGGTTCGGGACCTGAAAAGGTTCCAACAATGGTTTGAATAAAGTATCCATTCTCAGGTAGTAGACCTTTGCGACTACTTGATCGAGCACGAGGAATGGTGAAGGAGCTATGCGGAATAGGCTTTCACCTTTCAATGAAGTACTTTCGATTTTCTGGTGCCTACGAGAATTACGGCATTGGCCGATGCTGGCGCGGGCCTGGCTTTGAACTACTCCTTCGACAGGCAAGTCGCCGATTCGGGTTGCTCAGGAAATCATCGACCACGGGGGCAAGGCAATTGCGGTCGGTGCTGACGTGTCCAAGGCCGCTACACCAATGAGGTGGCGCGCTGGCATACTTGAAGCGCCAAGCCCCACGGATCGCGCATCATGACAAGGTGCGATCCGTCATCGAGACGAACCTCTTCAACAACCGTCGCACCCGCTGCCGCCAGCCTCTTCGAATCCGCCAGCGCGTCCGAGCTCTTAATTGCCAGGTGTAAAAGCAATGGATGCATCGACCCGTAGTCCGGCACATTGTCTGGCGGATTGCAGTAGATCTCGATGACCGTAGCGCCGTCATCGGCGAGGAAATGCGTCTGGGCGCGCTCGGGTGCGTGCCGGACAACGCGCAGACCGCAATGCTCGCAATACCACGCCGCCACTGCCACAGGGTCAGCGACGTTGAAGGCAAAGTGCTCAAGGATCATGGCTGTCTAAGCGAGCACTGCCGTCAGCAAGACTTGTAACCGTCGATGTCTTTGAAATCGATGAAGTGCGTCTTGCCACTGGAACGGGTGATTTCAGCGCCAAGAACAGACCTGGTAGGCGTAACATCCATGATCTTGATGTCCTTCAAGGGCGATAACTCTTCCTGCGTCCACGCAGCGTTATCAGTCTTGTGCAGCATGACGCTGATCATCAGCTCCATGGCCGGGTTCTTCGCGGTTCTTTTCCGATAAGCATGGACCACGGTACTTTCGTCGGCTTCAGCGTTACGGCCTGTCTCAACCAAAGTTTCCAGTTTATCCCATCCGTTGTAGGCAATCAGCGCCACCTTTCTGCCAGGAATGGAGGCGATCAAACCTTTCCGCTTTTCGTCTCCAAAGCTCTCCACCTTTGCTTTGCTGCCATTCATGTGTGGGAGGCCGTAATGGCCGAGCGTCATTTCATGCTCGAACGCGAGCCGGCATCGATCGACTCGGATCACGCCTCCGGGAATAGTGATTTCCGCGAGATCAATAATGTATCCGACGCCGTTGTATGGCGGCTTGCGCATAATTAGCTGTCGATAGAGCACATCATTCCTGACGCCGTTAAAGAGAATGCTCTGCGATGTTGTGTAGGTCGTCGCAGCAGCGTTCTCCACCCTTTTGCCTGTGAGGTAGAAATTGACGTCAATGCCGCCTACGTCGCGCGGGTCAAGGCTACGGAAGCTATATTCCTGAGAGGTGCCGCCCTCGGGGTTGTAGTCCTCCCACGGGAAATGCGTGTTGAAGACGAGCTTCGAGTAGTTGTGGTCATCGTCATAGACCTTGCCGGAAATAATTTCCGATGTGCCGGTGCTGCCATGGTTGACAAGGACGATGCCCGGTTTTGAGAGGATGCTTCTTTGCGAGCCTTTTCCAAGCTTGCCCCAAAAGCCTTCATTCTCCTTTGCAGTCCAGAATGGTGAATCCTCCGGCAGCGCCAGGCTGATGAGCGGCAGGAACATGATGAACGGACTCGCCGGACAGCTATAGCTTTGGATCACATACTCGGCGGGTCTGTAGAAACCCAGGCTCGGAATATCGTTGTAAAAAAAGTCTTCCCTCCCAGTGAATTGAAGGAGCGAGCCTGAACACAGCCTTCTCGCAAACCCCGGATCGAGTGGCGAGCCGCCCTTCATCATGAATGACACGGGGAAGCCGCCGGAAATCCAGAGCCGGTAGGTGATGCTCCGCGCCCACATGTTGATATAGCCATCCTTGCCGAAGAAGTTGACGTAGGTCTTCATCAACTCCTGGAAGCTTTCCTCGAGCACATCGGCGATCTCCGGATAGTGCTCGTCGCCGAAGGAACGCGCCCAGATTGTGCAGTAAACCACGAAGAGACTAATCGTGTAATAGTTGTAGGTCTGCTCCAGATACCAACCGTCTCCCGCGTGATAGGATGCGACCCAGAGCAGGTGGCTTTTCAGCAGATCATCATCAATACAGTAACCATTCTTCTTTAGGAACGTGAGCGCGCAGATATTAAAGATGCGCCAGTTGTTCTGCGTCGTCCGGTGATGCGCCCATTTCGAAATGGTGACAGCCATTTCATCTTTTTCCTTTTCCGAAAAAGATAGCCAGAGATCAGGGAGCAGCAGCAGCGTTTTTGTCAGTCCACCGAATTCGCAGGTGAACTGGTAAGTGGCGTCGGGCAAGTCCTCTGGAAGGGGCAGGCTGTTGGCATGCCCAGGCGTCAGCGCGTTATAAAGGTGGCGCTTGTAGTAATCGCGCAGCTTGATCCCGCGGATGCTGATCTCGGGATCTACGTACATCAGCGGTCCAGCCAGGGTGAAGGTTCTCTCCAGCGCCTCCCATTCGTTCGAACGGTGACGCCAATCGGGATCGTTCGGTTGCGGGTAAGTCTTACTGCCGGGAATCGTCGGGAAGACGATCGGCTGATCGAATGACTTCACGTGCGTGAATGCCCGCTCCAGCACATATCTCGCGCAATCAATGTAGTGTTTCCGGGTCATGCCCGTCAAGGGGCTGAGTTCAAAGTCAGGTTGATCTACCGAATAGGCGTTTTTCATGGAGTGGATAGTTCCTGTTGATGAATTTTGGGTGAATGTTTCGCGTTACCGACCGAGCCAGCCGGCATCTACGGGCAGGACAATGCCGGTGACATAATCGGAACCCGGCGAAGCGAGAAAAAGGGTGGCCCCTTTAACTCATCCGGACGGCCCCAGCGTCCACTTGGGATGCGGCTCAAAGTCGCGTCGCTGCGATGGCTGTCTGCACGGAGCGCAGCGGCGTTGTCGGTGGCGATGTAGCCGGGGCCGATGGCATTAACCTGCAGGCCGCGTCCCGCCCACTCGTTGGAGAGCGCCATCGTGAGCTGACCGATGCCGCCCTTGCTTGCTTCATAACCGGGCACGGTGATACCGCCCTGAAACGTCAGCAGTGAAGCGATGAAGATGATCTTACCTCGCCCGCGCGCGAGCATCTCCTTGCCGATTTCGCGCGAGAGAATGAATTGCGCGTTGAGATTGATTTCGATGACCTCGTCCCACATTTCGTCCGGATGCTCCGCGGCGGGTTTACGCAGGATCGTGCCGGCGTTGTTGACGAAGATGTCAATCCTCCCGTGTTCAAATTTTACCGTTTCGATGAACGCGTAGAGCGCCTTTCGATTGCCGAAATCGCACGCGTAGCCGGAGAAGATCCGCCCGAGCTTTTCACGGCCTGCTCAGTTTTGCGTCCCGGCGCGAGCGTCGCCGCCGTCTCGCGCTCCTCTAAGAAGGCCAAGCAAACCGCTGTGCCGCTCGGGTCCTGAGCAGCGCCATCCACATATCCATTGCGTCGTACCCGGTGGCGGGCTGTCGCCCGATCATTCGCGGTGGGTCCGCGTGCCGCCTCACTTCTTTTTGCCGGTCAGAGTGCTGAGCCGTGTGTTTCGCGGGAAATTTCTCACCGCACTAGGGCAAGCCTTCGACCACGAACGGCTGGCTTTCCACGGCGAGCTTCGCCAGTTGGCGAACAAGAAGACATTCGCAGCCCTCTTACGCAGCTTGTATCGAGAGGACTGGGTCGTCTATGCTAAGGCTCCGTTTGGCGGCCCGGAGCACGTCCTTGAGTATCTGGCCCGCTATACCCATCGCGTGGCGATCGCGAATCATCGTTTGTTGTCGGTCGACGACGATCGCGTCACCTTTCGTCGGAAAGACTAGGCGCATCGCAGCAGGTGCCGCGCCATGACTCTGAAATATGAAGAGTTTCTCCGCCGTTTCTTACAGCATGTTTTACCCAAGGGCCTTCCTCGCATTCGCTACTTCGGCTGGTTGGCGAATCGTCATCGCCGCGAGTTGCTGCCGCTTTGCCGGACCTTGCTTGCGGCCGCAACCCTGCCTCCCAATGCGAATCTTGCTGACACCGCTGTTTGGCGGTGTCCGGCTTGTGGCTCCTATCAGCCCGACGCTTCCGATAAGGTCCTAGCGTTTCCCGTCCAAGTGATTGTGCGCATCTCGGATTTCCAAGCAGATCGCGACCAGGCAAAAGCGATTAGCTGTTCAGCATTATTCCGAATAGCGACGGCTCCGAGATGACCCTGACCGGATCTATCAAGGATGATGCGTATATAATGCCTCGGTGCACCTGGGAAGCCGCCTGATCAGCGGCTCCGCCGTCCCTGGAAATTCAAGGGACGTGCGCGATGCCGAACGTTATTGCGCCTTCAGCGGTTGTTAGAGGAGCCTTTCATTGTGCGTAACAGATTCCAGATCCTTGCTGGTCTGATCACCGTATTCGCCAGCCTTCCCGTGTTTGCTGACATCACTGTCACCCAGAACGTCAGCCCCGCCGCTACGAGTTGGCCGGGCGGCACCCTCCTGCAAGTCGGCACAAACCCCTCGTCGCAGCTCACCGTCGGTGAGAGCTTCGGCAGTGGTGT
>JAFAUR010000004.1 GCA_019243205.1 Acidobacteriaceae bacterium
CAAAGCACGGGACATACAAGCGCGAGCGTTCGTGATCGATGCTTAGACTGGTGCCCGGGGCGGGACTTGAACCCGCACTCGCCTTGCGGCGAAAAGGATTTTAAGTCCTTTGCGTCTGCCGATTTCGCCACCCGGGCTTACTGAAAAAGGAGTTAGATCAGAGGCGCGATCCTCATTCCCCGGTCTTATGGGGACATTGTGGGAAGTCTGTTCCTCTCCATAGCCATTTTACGCGCGAAGGCAAGCTCTACGATCTCGGTGGAACCATGAACATGCCTTTTTGAGACATCGTGATCGCCTGGGCCCCATGATCGTCATGATAGTAAACGAATCGGTTCACCGTGTCTCGTTCCGAATGTGTGGCGCGGTCATCGGCACACTTCGCTTCTTATATTCTTGGCCTTTTCGGGGAGCACCTTCACTGTCGCGGACTTTGCCGTTTCAGCGTGTTCAAGGTTCAATGTCGACCACTGGACGCCTAGTGCTTCGCCGATACGGACCGCTGTGTCGAGGAGGAACAGCGCGCGATCGCCCGCAAAGTGCCGATCGAGTCGTTCGGAAATCTCATTGATTGCAATGAGGACATCCGATCCAGCATTTTTACGGAGATCAGCGAGTCGTTCTTTCTTCTGAAGGCTGTATGATGTCCGCTTTAGGGTTTTCAGCTGCTTACGACGCCAGCGTGCGGCTTGCCTGGGCGCCGCTAATCGCTCGCGATCAAAATGCGTGCATCCGCGCGTCGGTTTGTTCATTCATGTCGTGCTGTGTCCTACGGCAATTTTTTTCCGGTGAGCCGTGCAGAGCAGGCCGTATGTCTTTGCGTGCGCCAACCCGAACATTGAATCCTTTATTTATCAACGGTGTCGGCGAGGAAATCGGCAATTTCTTCCATGGTGCTTCCGTGGAGCGGCCTTTACGACATCTTGCATCCGTTTTCGGTCTGCTCAAAAAATTGAATTCAGAGCGGTTTGTGACTGAGAGTAAGCTTACCGTCGCTGTACTATCTGATGTCGTATACGCCTGTATTCGTTAGCAAGCATTACTGGCCCAGCGTGGTTCAGATGTGAAAAGTCATGACCGGGACTCACAGTGCGTGAGCTCTAAACGCGCAATCGGGCACAATGCGAGAAACTATCTTGGGACCCACACAGCGTGAGCTATGTCTGGAAGCGCCTGGTTTCGGCGATTTCCTATCAGCGCAAGATACGCGCTGCTGGTTTGCCGTCACCGTCAAGCCGCAACATGAAGTCGTCGCTCAGCAAGCACTCTCGGCAAAGGGCCTTGACGCGTTTGCTCCCGCATATTGGACGGCACGGCGCTGGTCCGACCGAGTAAAGAGGTTACAGCAGCGGCTTTTCCCCGGATATGTGTTCTGCCGGTTCGATGCCGGCGACCGCGCGGCCGTGCTCCGCACGCACGGCATTCGATC
Organism: Acidobacteriaceae bacterium; assembly: GCA_019243205.1. Classification (GTDB taxonomy): domain Bacteria; phylum Acidobacteriota; class Terriglobia; order Bryobacterales; family Bryobacteraceae; genus Bog-105. Next base: position 1,430 of record JAFAUR010000004.1, read on the forward strand.
GATTGTTTCGTTTGGCAACGAATTAGCCCCCATTCCTGACAGCGAAATCGTAGCCATTCAAGAAATGCTCGCTTCCGAGTATCCCGTCGAGCCCTGTCACTACGTGCGCGTCGGCCAAAGAGTGCGGATCACGGAGGGTCCGCTCGCTGGTATCGAAGGCATACTCGTGCATCACCGGAAGGCCACCCGTGTCGTAGTGGGCATTGAACTCCTGCAGCGGTCGGTTGCGGTTGAAGTCAATCCCGAGTCGCTCCTCCCGCTTAGCTAGTCTTCGCTGAATCACATGGACGTCTTAAAGAAGGAGTCACGGGATCACATTGTGACTTTCCGGCTCACGAAAGCAGAATACGGGTGGCTGAAAAGCCTGTGCGAAGGAAGATCGACCTCCATTTCAGATGCCGCGCGAGCCGCCGTGCTGGCCTCCGCGCCCGCACTGGAGACGAGCGGGTCCGTCGAAATCAGTCTGGATAAGTTTGACAACAAGCTCGATCAGATCCTCCATCTCCTCCGGGATTTCAATCAGGATCCGTGCAAGCTGTGAAGCGCTTCCGGAAACGACTTGGCAACAGATCCTTAATCGCGCTTGGGGCGATTACGATACTGTGCAGCAACTCCTCAACAGCCAGGGCCGATGACGGCGATGCCGTCGCTGAATCTGGTGGCACCGCAGAAGCGATCCGAAAGCCTTTCGTGCGTGATTTCTCCGCCGCGGTTCTGAAAGACGAACGCCAGATGCTGACCAGCCCGTTCCGTATCAAGAAGCACGACCTTGAATGGCTGTTGCCGCTTTCGGGCGGCGTGGCGTTCCTGCTTTCTTCCGATACACGCAATATGACAGAGCGCTTGCACACGAACCCGCCCACCATCAGCGAGAGTTCAAGCGTCTCAAATGCTGGTTTATTTGCGCTGGCGCTGGCGCCCGCGGGCCTGTACTGGTGGGGGTGGCGACATGACGACAGTTATACTCGCGAAACAGCCCTGTTATCGGTACGCGCCACGATCGATAGCCTGCTCACAACGGAACTCATCGGCGCAGTCGCCCGTCGTGAACGGCCCGCTGTGGACAACGCTTCCGGCCATTTCGCAACCGGCAATTTCTGGAACAGTTCGTTCCCATCACATCACGCTGCAGTAGCTTGGTCACTTGCCTCGGTGATCGCGGAACGCTATCCGGGTTGGATGACGCAACTGGGCTCGTATGGAATCGCGACGGCGGTTTCGCTCAGCCGGGTCAGTGGACGCCAGCATTTCCCATCCGACGTCGCTGTCGGAAGCGCGCTCGGATTTCTTACGGGTAGATACGTTGCTCATCAGAATCATGAACGCGGCTCCCGGGAACCGCTGCTTGCTACGGCGAACGAAGCCGTCGCGAGCAGTGCCCCCAGTGTCACATCAGGAACCGGGCAGCAGACTCCGCTTCAAGGCTCGTCCTACGTTCCGGCGGATAGCTGGGTCTATCCTGCTTTGGACCGTCTCGCTGCCCTAGGCCTGATTCCGTCACAGATTTCCGGTATGCGGCCGTGGACGCGTCGTGAATGTCTACGTCAGGCAAGAGAAGCGCAACAGCGGTTAGAGGACAGTGATGCCGGTTTAGCTGATTCCGTCCACTCCGAGGCGAGGCAGTTAGTGAATGGACTGCTTGCCGAATTCCCAGAAGGGCCGGCTGCGCCATCTATAGTCCTCGATTCAACATATGTGCGGAACGGCGTTATCGCAGGACCGCTCCTGAATGACAGTTATCACTTTGGCCAGACCTGGGCCAATGATCTTGGCCGTCCGTTCGGACGCGGCTGGAATTCAGACACGGGGTTCATCACACGGGCTGAAAGCGGCCGATTGTTTGTATTCGTCCGTGGCGAATACCAGCACGCTCCAGGCGCGGAGCCGTATTCGCTCAAAACCCGGGAGCTGATTGCAAGTCTCGATGATAACCCGCTGCAACCCGCTAAGCTCAACACGGCCACCAACCGCTTCCGCACCATTGAAGCATATGCCGGCGTTCGCATCGGGAACTTCGATATCTCGCTTGGGAAGCAGTCGCTGTATTGGGGACCTACATATGATGCGCCCTTCTCATTCAGCAACAACGCCGAGCCTACAAAAAATCTAAAAATCTCGACAGTTTCTCCCATCCGATTGCCGAGTATCCTGCGATACCTGGGCGAGGTCCGCGCCGAAGCCGTCCTGGGCAAACTCGGCGGGCAGATGTATACGTGGCGGCCCTGGTTCAACGGCGCGAAGATTTCGTTCAAGCTGACAGAAAACCTGGAAATCGGCTTAACGCGATGGTCAGTCTTCTGGGGCGTAGGGCACCCGGAGACGCTCGGCTCCCTGCTGAATAACCTTACTTCGACCAATAGCCCCCGCGGAAGCGCCGGCATCGGCAGCAGCGATCCCGGCGATCGCAAAGCTGGTTTCGATTTCCGATACCGCGTGCCCGGTCTTCGGAACTGGCTAACTATATATACCGATTCCTACTCCGACGACGATCCCTCACCGCTCGCGGCTCCTCGGCGCGCGGCCATCAATCCTGGAATCTATCTAAGTCACCTTCCCGGTTTGCCGAAACTCGATTTCCGCGTCGAGGCGCCCGCGACCACACCGTTCAATGGCGATCACGGCGGAACGTTTCTTTATTACAACGACTCGTACCACATGTCCAACACGAATTACGGCTATCTACTGGGTAGCCCGGTCGGTCGCGATGGCCGCGCCGCCGAAGCCTGGTCGCGGTATTGGTTTAGCGCCCGGGACAAGCTCCAGCTCGGCTATCGCCAATTCAAAGGTTCCGCATACTTCGTTCCCGGCGGCATCACTCAGACCGACGCGACCCTTCAGGACACCTTTGATCTATCAAAGAATCTCTACGCCACTGTGTCGCTACAGTACGAGCGCTTCTTCATCCCCGCTTTGTACAGTCTTCCCAAGCACAACGTGAGCGCAACTCTGCAGCTCACTTGGGAACCGAATTCCGATCTCCTAAAAGAAATATTTGTTCGTCCAGAAAAAAAGCAAAACTGATGAGAACTCATTTTCACCATCTGTTCCGCCGCAGCATTTGGTCGGCCTTAGTTATCTTCCTGGTTGTAGCTGGTTCCGCGCTCGTCATTGCGCAGACGTCCGATGTCACAACACCCCAGCAAGCCGATTGCAGCGGACCGCTTTCCTCGCTGAACCGCGCCTGCAACTCTCAAAACGACTCGACGAAACTGCCCCTTGACGGCTCAACCGATAACTCCGACGTGAACCGTTCGTCTGCAAATCCCGACCTCGATGGCATTGATACGGATGCCGTACCCAATCTGCCCACGCGGTCACTTCGACTGCCGAGAAATGGCCATCCATCCAGCGGCGACCTCAGAACCGGTTACCCGTCAGATGACGATCTCGGAAACCAAGACTGGGACGGCGTTTCGCAGCGATACTCAAATCAGCAACTGAATCGAACAGCCGACAGGCTTAACTCGCCACGCTCGCTTGAGTTCCAGAATGGCCGCCCGCAGCCGTCATCCGAATTCCAGAGGTTCGTAGAATCTTCAACCGGTCACATGCTCCCGATATTCGGTGCGCGTCTGTTTGAGCAAGCTCCCAGCACATTCGCACCGCTCGAACGCGTGCCTGTCACAGCCGATTACGTGATCGGCCCCGGCGACGAAATCCTCCTACGTGTCTGGGGCCAAGTCGCGTTCAACCGTCAACTCACCGTTGACCGCTCCGGGGCCATCTACGTTCCCCAGGTCGGAAGCATCAACATCGCCGGATTGCATTTCGAACAACTGAACAGCTATTTGCATGACCAGCTCGGCCGCGTGTTCCGGAATTTCGAGATGAACGTGAACATGGGCCAACTGCGTTCCATTCAGATCTTCGTAATGGGACAAGCGCGCCAGCCCGGCACCTACACAGTCAGTTCACTTAGCACTGTCATCAATGCGCTGTTCGCGGCCGGCGGACCTGCCTCGCAAGGCTCCATGCGGCGCATTCAACTCAAACGGGGTTCGCAAATCGTGAGCGAGGTCGATCTTTATGATCTGCTCCTGCGCGGCGATAAGTCGAAAGATGCGCGCCTCAGCCAAGGCGACGTCATCTATATACCTCCGGTTGGCCCGCAGGTAGCTGTTGCCGGCAGCGTGAAAGCGCCCGCCATCTATGAGCTGAAATCGGAGCGGACCGTGGAAGACCTTATTCGTATGGCGTGCGGCATCACCGCGATTGCCGATACCAAAACCGCAAGTCTCGAGCGCGTGCAGGACCACGCGTCGCGCCAAACGATTACCATGAAGCTCGAAGCCGAAACCCTCCAAACGCCGGTTCAGGACGGCGACGTCATTCGCGTCATGCCAATCCTGCCCCGGTTCGCCAACGTCGTCACCTTGCGCGGAAACGTCGCGAATCCAGGGCGGTTCGGCTGGCATGAGGGGATGAAACTGCGCGACATCATCCCTGACAAAGCCTCGCTCGTCACACGCAACTACTGGGAAAAACGCAATCTGCTCGGCTACATCTCACCGCTCGAAGAAGGGCCGGCCAAGCCCGATCTTGAAGCCGCGCGTAAACCCGCAGCGACGAAGATCGGCAGTGTTGCCCCAGAGATCAACTGGTCGTACGCCGTCATCGAACGTCAGAACGGCGATCTCAAAGATCAACTGATCCCTTTTAACCCCGGTAAGCTCGTGCTCGAAGGCGACGAAACCCAAAACCTTCCGCTGGAGCCCGGTGACGTCGTGACCCTGTTTTCGCAAGCCGACTTCCAGGTAACCGTGCTCCAGCAGACCCGTTACGTGCGTCTCGAAGGCGAGTTCAATTCAGCCGGCGTCTACGGCGTCAACCCCGGTGAGACGCTTGGGCAGCTGATTCAGCGCGCCGGCGGCCTGAGCCCCTCCGCTTATCTATACGGCGCCCAATTCCTGCGGAAATCTGTACAACTAGAGCAGCAGCAGCGCCTCGATCAGTTCATTGCAGAATCGGAGCTCCAATCTCAGCAGACCATCTCCATGCGCGTCGCCAACGCGAGTCCCGAAGAGGCCGCAACGCTCGGCGCGCGAACCGAGGCCGAGCGCCAGAAACTCCAGCAACTCCGCACGCTTCAGGCAACTGGCCGCATTGTCCTGAACCTTGAGCCCGGTAATAGCGACTTCAGCAAGCTGATGAACCTGCAGTTGGAAGATGGCGATCGCTTCATCGTCCCCTCGCGCCCCGCTACCGTCAACGTTATCGGGGCAGTGTACAACCAGAATTCATTTCTCCACGAGGGTGACCTTCGCGTACGTGATTACCTGGAGATGGCTGGCGGATACACCAGAGCGGCCGACAAAAGTCACATCTACCTGATTCGAGCTGACGGTTCCGTTGTCCCCCGCGAGGGGCACGAAGCCTGCTCGGAAAAGCGTTCGATGCAAATCGCCTCCATCCCGGCGATACCATCGTCGTCCCGCAGGAGGTCCTGAAGGCGACATTCATGAAGAACATGCGCGACTGGTCACAGGTCATAACGGGCTTCGGATTGGGCGCGGCTGCAGTGAACGTCTTGAGGTAAGCGGCCGGAGCGATCACAACATGGCACAAACCACCGCTGAATTTCTCGAACACCTGCAAGTCATCGCAGCCAGCCAAAGGCAGGAGCCCGAGCCTGAAATTTCTCTGCTCGACTTACTCTCGGTCCTGCTGCGCCATAAGCGCCTGATAATCGGGTCTACTTTGGCCGCGGCCGTCGTGTCCGCGATTGTTGTGTGCCTGCTCCCGCCGTGGTACACCGCCGAAGCGACTATCATGCCGCCGCAACAGCAACAGTCCTCGTTGGCGACTTTGGCTTCCGGTGCCCTTGGCGGACTAGCCGGTTCCAGCATGGCATCGTCGCTTGGACTGAAGAATCCCGCAGACCTATACATTGGCATTCTGGGAAGCCGGACGATTGCGGACGACATCATCGGCGCGTTCCGGTTGCAAGAAACTTACGACAAGAAAGTGCAATCGGACACGCGCAAAGTTCTTGCGAAGCATGCATCGTTTACGGCCGGCAAAGACTCGCTCATCAAGATTTCAGTCGAAGATCACGATCCGAAACGCGCCGCGGCCCTTGCCAACGCGTTTGTCGATGAGCTCTACAAGCAAAACTCCCGGCTGGCGTTGACGGATGCCTCGCAGCGCCGGTTATTTTTCGAGGAACAACTGGCGAAAGAAAAGGATGCGCTTGCCGAGGCCGAAATTGCGCTGAAGAACACGCAGCAATCGACCGGGCTCTTCGCGCCGGCTGGTCAGGCCGAAGCGCTTATCCGAGCCGCCGCCCAGCTGCGGGCCGAGATTGCCAGCCGGGAAGTGCAGCTCCAGGCCATGCGGTCTTATGCAACGGACCAGAATCCCCAGGTGCAGGTATTGGAACAGGAAATCAAGGCTTTGCGCGCTCAACTTGCCGGCCTCGAGGCCCAACGGGGCGGTTCGGGGCTTAAGTTTGAGCCCAGCGTGAGTAAGTTGCCCGAGCAGAGCCTCGAATATATAAGGAAGCTGCGTGACCTGAAGTATCACGAGACTCTGTACGAGTTACTCGCCAAGCAATACGAAGCTGCGAGGATAGACGAGGCAAAGCAAGCGCCGGTGATTCAGGTTGTGGATCGGGCGGTGGTGCCAGACAGGAAGAGCTGGCCGCCAAGGGCGGTATTGCTCGCGGTATTCGCGTTGTTAGGGCTGCTCCTCAGTTCGGCCGGTGTGCTGATAGCTCAATCGCTGAAGGAACTCCTTGCGAAGCGCAGCCCGTCTCGGAAGAGAACGGATTCCATTCCCGTGGCCGCGTGAGCACTTGAATGACAACCACGATACCGGAACCGGTGGGCTTACTTGCGAACTCGGCGGACCAGCTGCCGAGTAACGGCCATGAGCAATCGGTATGTGACCGCTCCCATCCTCCGGTCAGCCTGAAGCGCAACGCAGCTTGGGTTCTAGCTGGCAATGGGACATACGCTGCCTGCCAATGGATGCAGGTGGCAGTGCTCGCACACGCAGGGACGAGCCGCGACGTTGGTCGCTACGCTCTCGCCTTTGCGATTGCCACGCCCATCTTCATGCTCGCGAATCTTCAGCTTCGCTCGATCCAGGCGACGGATACGGCTCGCCGATATACCTTGGGCCACTACGTTGCCCTGCGGCTTGTCACCTGCTTTTTAGGATTACTCGCAGTTCTGTTAATCGCGTGCTTATACTCCCGTTCATATGAAATCGCTCTGGTTACCGTGCTGG
>JAFAUR010000079.1 GCA_019243205.1 Acidobacteriaceae bacterium
TCTCCATCGGCCGCGGAAATCGTGGGAATGTCGCCTTGCGCAATGATGGGCCAACTATTCGGAATGCCGATGTTGTCGATGAGCATGTCGATTTCATCGGGCGGGATAACGGAACGAATGGCCCGTTCGAGGGCTGCAAAACGGGCCTCGGTTTCTTCGATGCGCGTTCCCGCCGGAGCACGGGCGTGCAGACGCATCTGGCCTGAGTCGACGTTGGGGAAGAAATCCGCACCGATCCACGGCAGGAGACAAAAAGACAGCAAGTATATGCCGCCGAAAAACCAAAGCGCGCCGGCGCGATGCAAAAGACACCACTCGAGAAGCCCGATGTAGCGGGAGCGCAGCCTCTCGAATTGCGTGTCAAACAGAAGGTGGGCGCGCCAAATCAGGCTGCCGCGATCCTGCTCCCGACTGCGGGGAGATTCCTGATGTTTGTGCATTTCGGAGCCGAGCAGATAGGCCATCATGGTCGGAACGAGCGTCCGGGACAGAAGGTAGGAGGCCGCCAGCGCGAAGACAACGGCGAGAGCTAAAGGCGTAAAGAGAAACCTGGCGGTACCGGTCAGCAGCAGGACAGGCACGAAAACGATACATATGGATAGTGTTGCGACAAAGGTGGGAAGGGCGATCTGAGACGCGCCGTCAAGCACAGCACGAATCAGGGGTTTTCGCATAGCGATATTCCGATGCGTGTTCTCGATTTCAACCGTAGCGTCGTCCACAAGAATGCCGACTGCAAGAGCAAGCCCGCCCAGCGTCATCACGTTGATCGTCTGGCCCAAAAGCTTGAGAACGGACAGAGACGCAAGAATTGAAAGCGGAATGGAGATGCAGACGATGAACGTGCTCCGGATGCTGCCCAGAAACAGCAGAATCATCAGAGCAGTCAAACCTGCAGCAACCAGGGCCTCCCTGAGAACGCCCTGAATGGCCGCCCGAACAAAAATGGATTGATCAGCGAGAGCGACTACTTTCAGCTCTGGAGGAACGTTCGCAAGAATTCTCTTGAGGGCGACTTTGACTGCGTTGACAATTGCGAGAGTGGACGCCTGCCCATTGCGGGTAATGGATATCAAGACGCCACGCGAGCCGTTCGTCCGGACAATATTGTTCTGAACCGAAAAGCCGTCGTGAACCTGCGCCACATCCTTCATGTACACGGTGGCGCCATTGACCGTTTTGATGGGCAGATTGTTGAGGTCGTCGAGGACGACAGGACTGCTGTTCAAGCGAACCTGGTACTCTGTCTGGGCGAATTTCGCTGTGCCGGCGGGAAGGATCAGATTCTGCGCATTAAGCGCGTTTGAGATATCGATCGGCGACAATTGCTTCGCATAGAGCTCATCCAGGTTCAGATCGACCATAACGGAGCGTTGTTTCCCGCCCAATGGATAGGAAACGGACGCGCCTTGCACTGTGCCAAGCGGTGTGCGAATGAAGTTGTTGCCGAGATCAAAAATTTCCTGCTCTTTCAGCGTCTTACTGGAAAGCCCAAGCTGGAGAATGGGGACGCTGGCGGCATCATATTTAAGTACGTTGGCGGGGAACATCCCCGGCGGCATCTGGCGCAGCGAGGTTTGCATGGTCGCCGTGACCTGAGCGACGGCCATATCGATCTTTACATTGGGATGGAAGTAGATCTTGACGACGCCGTAACCGGTATAGGACTGCGATTCGATATGTTCAATATCGTTGACGTTCGAGGTCAGGCTTCGCTCGAACCCGGTGACAACGCGTTTTTCCATCTCTTCCGGCGAGAGACCTCCGTACACCCACAAAACGCTGACAACCGGAATGTCGATATATGGAAATATGTCGACCGGCATGGTAAAGATAGCCGTCGTGCCGAGGACGGCAATCAGAATGGCCATCACGACGAAGGTGTAAGGACGAATTAAGGCAAGCCGGACGATCCACATGCTAGTTGGTCATGCTCCGCGCTCCGCAAGGCGCGGAAAGCTGATAGCAGTATCCGTTTTATCAAATGGGTGACGTTCAGAGTTGGCGATCGGTGAAAGGCGGAAGTGACCGGAAGTCGCTGGGGACAACATCTAACCCGGTGATGAACCGGAGTCCATGGATCAAAGGCTTTCTAAGGACGGCGGCCGCAACGCTCGTTTATGCTGCCGTACACAGTTTTTTTGCTAGTCGAACGGCGAAGCGTCTGGCAGCGAAACTAGCTGGGCAGCGAAATGTGAATGCTCTCTACCGGCCGTTCTATCTCGTGCAGTCCGCGATCACAATCGCGCCGTTGATCGCCTATATCCGACGGCAACCGACACGAGTGCTTTATGAAAACACGGGGCTTGCGGCCCTGCCGTTTCGGGCCATTCAGGCCGGGGGGATCTGCTGGGCGACGACGGCCGCGTATGAAGTAGGGTTATCTGAAATCCTGGGTATCAGGCCGGCTGCTTGCCTATTGGGCGGCGCAACGCAAATCGCGCCCGAGCCGGCCGCACAAGGTCCGGCTCTCTTGAACGGGCACATGAAAGCCCGAGGCCCTTTTTGCATCACCCGTCACCCTCTGAATGTGGCGCCGCTGCCGATCATCTGGTTCTTCCCGCGAATGACCACGAACCTGTTGGCGTTCAACCTGGTGAGCACAGGTTACCTGGTGCTGGGTTCTGCACTGGAAGAGAAGAGGTTATTAGAACGATACGGCAGCGCATATGCCGAGTATCGGTTGAGCGGAGTGCCTTTCTATTTACCCCGTATCGTCCCATCTGAAGATTTACCTTGTCGACTGTAAATTCGGCCGTTGTCTCTGGGCCGACGATGCGTTTGTTGTACCTTGCCTATGAGGGGAAGGACGTATCGCTTGAGCTCTTCGGTTGACCCCGATGTCGGAGTACGTGACGGCGATGGCGCGCCCGATCAACAAGAGTTGCACTTCCTGCAGGGCGGCGGTGAAATGGGGGTCCGCATTCGCGAATTCCCCTGGGCAGCTCACCCCCTGGGCCCACCCGAGTTTTGGCCGCAGAGCCTCAAAACATCCGTCGGACTCATTTTGACCTCGCAACACCCGATGTGGATCGGCTGGGGCAGTCAAATGTGGTTTCTCTACAACGATGCATACGTGCATGTGCTCGGACAGGCTAAGCACGGTTGGGCGCTCGGACGTCCGGCTGCAAAAGTTTGGGCAGAGATCTGGGATATCTGCGGTCCTCTTGCCGACAAGGTATTTTCCCAAGGTCAGGCGAGCTTCGTTGACGATGTGCGTCTTTTTATGAACCGCGGTGATTTCCTGGAAGAGACGTATTATTCGTTTTCGTACAGCCCGATTCGTGACGAATCAGGCAACGTTGGCGGCCTTTTTTGCCCGTCGAACGACGTCAGCGCGAAAGTCATCGGTACACGGCGTCTAAAAACGTTATCCGACCTCTCAGGCAGTGCGCTCGTAGAGAAAACGGTATCCAAAGCCTGCGCGACGGCTGCTGCTACTCTCGCCAAGAACGCCGACGACATTCCGTTTGCATTGCTCTACGTCATAGAAAGTGGGAATGCGGTCCTGAAGGAAACAGTGCGCATGGATCAAGAAAGTTCTGCGCTTGTTCCGCCCATATCCAGGATCAATGATGCCGCCCAGCCTTGGCCCGCGGGCGACGTTCTCGCTGCGGGAACGCCAAACAGGGTTCCCCTCACAGACTTGGGAGCCGTCCTGCCGCGCGGTTCCGGCGATCAGCCTGTTCGCGAAGCTCTGGTATTGCCGGTGCTTTCGCGCGTGACGGGGGATTCGATCGGTGTTCTCGTTGCCGGTATGAGCCCGGCTCATCGGCTCGATGCCGACTACGCCGTGTTCTTCGAACTGGTATCCGCCAACGTGGGCACAGCCATCGAAAATGCACGCGCGGCTGAAGAGGAGAAGCAGCGTGCAGATGCGCTGGCTGCCTTGGACCACGCCAAGACCGTTTTCTTTTCGAACATAAGCCACGAATTCCGAACCCCTCTGACGCTTTTGCTCGGGCCGGCCGAGGACATGCTGGCCATGCCCGACGAGAAAACGTTGCGCGAAATGCGCAACTCGCTTACGGTCATTCACCGGAACGGTCTCCGACTGCAAAAGCTCGTCAATACCCTTCTCGACTTCTCACGCATCGAAGCCGGTCGTGTCCACGCCAGTTATCTACCCACCGACCTTGGCGCGTTTACCGCAGAGCTGGCATCCACTTTCAGGTCCGCGATGGATCGGGCTGGTATTTCGTACCAGGTTGAGACAGCATCGCTATCGCAGCCCGTTTTCATTGATCGGGAGATGTGGGAAAAGGTCGTTCTGAACCTCATCTCCAACGCGTTCAAGTACACACTGGCGGGAACCGTCACGGTGACGCTTTCAGAACGCAACGGGCTCGCCGAGTTATCTGTGGCTGACACCGGAGTTGGCATTCCGGAACACGAGTTGCCCCGCATCTTTGAACGTTTTCATCG
>JAFAUR010000143.1 GCA_019243205.1 Acidobacteriaceae bacterium
CAGGCCCGAAGATGAGGTGATGGTGATCTTCTGCTCATTGTTCGTCGCCCGGTCCTTCGCAACTACGTTCAGGATGCCGTTCGCGTCAATGTCGAAGGTGACTTCGATCTGTGGAACCCCGCGCGGTGCCGGCGGAATTCCAACCAGTTGGAACACTCCCAACAGTCGGTTGTCCCGAGCCATTGAGCGCTCGCCCTGGAAGACCTTGATCTCGACCGAAGTCTGACTGTCCGCCGCTGTCGAGAACGTCTCGCTCTTGCGGGTCGGAATCGTCGTGTTGCGCTCGATTAATTTGGTGAACACGCCGCCCAGGGTCTCGATGCCGAGCGACAGAGGCGTCACGTCAAGCAGCAGAACGTCTTTCACTTCGCCGCCGAGCACGCCACCCTGAACCGCCGCCCCGACCGCGACCACTTCGTCCGGGTTCACGCTCTTGTTCGGTTCTTTGCTGAACAGGTCACGCACCATTTGCTGGACCTTCGGAATACGAGTCGATCCGCCGACCAGAACCACTTCATCAATGTCCTGCGGCGTGACGCCCGCATCCTGCAAAGCCTGTTTGCAGGGCCCGACCGCACGCTGCAGGATGTCATCGACCATCTGCTCGAAACGCGCCCGTGTCAGCTTCATCGTCAGGTGCTTCGGACCCGAGGCATCTGCCGTCAAGAACGGCAGGTTGATCTCGGTTTCGAGCAGCGTTGACAGCTCGATCTTCGCTTTCTCAGCCGCTTCCTTCAGGCGTTGCAGCGCCATCTGGTCACGCGAGACATCCACGCCCTGCTCTTTCTTGAATTCCTGGATCAGCCAGTCGATGATCCGCTGGTCGATGTTGTCACCGCCCAGGTGTGTGTCACCGTTCGTGGATTTCACTTCGACCACGCCGTCGCCGACTTCCAGAATCGAAATGTCGAACGTACCGCCGCCAAAGTCGTAAACCGCGATCGTCTCGTCCTTCTTCTTGTCGAGACCATAGGCCAAAGCAGCCGCGGTCGCCTCGTTGATGATACGCATCACTTCGAGTCCGGCAATCTGCCCGGCGTCCTTCGTTGCCTGGCGCTGCGCATCATTGAAGTACGCAGGAACGGTAATCACAGCCTTGGTCACTTTTTCACCCAGGTAGGCTTCTGCCGCTTCCTTCAACTTGGTCAGGATCATCGCCGAAATCTCAGGCGGCGAATACTTCTTGCCCTGAATCTCGACTCGCGCGTCCCCGTTATCGCCCTGGACAACCTTATAAGGAACGAGTTTCATCTCCTCGCTCACTTCGTTGAACCTGCGGCCCATGAAGCGCTTGATCGAATAGATCGTATTCTCCGGGTTGGTAACCGCTTGTCGTTTGGCCACCTGACCCACCAGGCGCTCCCCGTTCTTCGTGAAGCCAACGACAGACGGAGTTGTCCGTCCGCCTTCCTGGTTCGGGATCACGGCTGGCTGGCCGCCTTCCATGACGGCCACGACCGAGTTCGTGGTGCCTAGGTCAATTCCGATAATCTTACTCATGTGTTTAAAACCCTCCGCCAACCGACCCCATTTGGGTTGGCTATCTTTAGCACATTCCAAGTATCGAATATGAGTCGGCGATTGTCAAGTTTACTCGCTGTTCTTTTTCTAATCTTCCCCCTCGCCTGTGTTGCCCAGACTATGCTGACCGTTGCCGCCGCTTCGGACCTCACCGACGTCGAACCAGCCCTAGCCGCCGGATTCCGCAAAATCGAACCCAAGGTCCAAGTTCGTTTCGTAACGGCCGCCAGCGCGACGCTCGCCCAGCAGATCGAAAACGGCGCCCCCTACGACGTGTTCCTGTCGGCGAATGCGCAGTTCGTAGACAGATTGGCTTCGAATCGCAGCCTGCTCCCGGAGTCCGTCCGCGCTTATGCCACCGGCCGCATCGGCGTTCTCTGGCGCGATCGGAAAAGTCATCCATTCAAGGACTTAGCTGCGAAGTGGGTGCGCGTGGTGGCTTTACCCAACCCTAAACTCGCGCCTTACGGCGTGGCCGCCCAGCAAGCGCTCGAACACTCGGGGATCTGGCAGGTGGTTCAGCCCAAAGTCGTTTACGGCGAAAACGTCCGTCAAACGCTCCAGCTCTTTGAAAGCGGCAACGCCGATGCCGTACTCACGTCCGACTCGCTCCTGCGAAGCGAACCCGCCGACCCGATCCCCGGCAATCTCCATAACTCTATCATTCAAAAGGCCGGAATCGTCGCCCGGAGTTCGTTTCGCAAAAACGCGGAAGCCTTCCTCAGTTATCTCGTCAGCCCCCCCGCACAGGCCGTCTTTGCCCGGTTCGGGTTCGCTAAGCCTTAG
>JAFAUR010000305.1 GCA_019243205.1 Acidobacteriaceae bacterium
AAGAGTGCTGCCGACCGAATCACAGAGTTCCTATGAGTACGAATTCTCCGGCCGCCCCCGTTAGCGCGGCTGCAACCATCCGCATCAGCGATGCTGGACAACACGAAGGCGAACACGTCCAGATCAAAGGCTGGCTGTACAATCTGCGAAAGTCAGGAAAAATCGTCTTCCCGATCATTCGCGACGGCAGTGGTCTCATGCAATGCGTCGCCGTGAAGAGTAGTTTGCCCGAGGCCACCTTCGACCTGCTGAAGGGGCTGACCCAGGAAAGCTCGCTCACCGTCACCGGAACCGTCCGGAAAGAATCGCGCGCTCCGGGCGGCTACGAACTCGATGTTACAAGTGCCGAAGTATTGCAGAGAGTCGATGAGCAGCATCCCTACCCGATCACTCCCAAAGAACACGGTGTCGATTTCCTCATGGATCATCGGCACCTTTGGCTGCGAAGCCGACGGCAGCATGCAGCCATTCGCGTCCGCCATGAGGTGATCAAAGGGATTCGCGATTACCTCGATTCGCATGGATTCACACTGGTCGACACGCCGATCTTCACCCCCGCCGCGTGTGAAGGAACGACAACTCTGTTCGAAGTCGATTACTTCGGCGATGAGAAGGTGTACCTAACTCAATCCGGTCAGTTGTATAACGAGGCCGACATTATGGCCTTCGGCAAAGTGTATTGCTTTGGCCCTACATTCCGTGCCGAAAAATCCAAAACCCGGCGGCACCTGACCGAGTTCTGGATGGTGGAGCCCGAAATGGCGTACGCCGACCTGGAAGAAGTCAAACGTGTTGCCGAAGATCTCATCGTATACGTGGTCGGGCGTGTTCTCGAAAATCGTGGTGAGGAACTCAAAGCGCTTGAGCGCGACCTTTCGAAACTGACTTCAGTCGGCGCGCCATTTCCGCGTATGAGCTACGACGAAGCAGTGAAAGTTCTGCAATCGAAAGGCAGCGAAATTCAGTGGGGGGGCGACTTTGGAAATGCGGACGAGACGCTGCTGACCGAAGATTACGATCGTCCCGTTATCGTCGATCGTTACCCGACCGAGATCAAGGCGTTTTATTTCCAGCCGGATGAGAAGCGGCCCGAAGTCGCGCTGGGCGTGGACATCATCGCGCCTGAAGGATACGGTGAAATCGTCGGCGGCGGTCAGCGTATTCACGATCTGAGCCTTCTCGAAAAGCGGCTTGCCGAACACAACCTGCCGCGTGAAGCGTTCGAGTGGTACCTCGACCTGCGCCGCTTCGGCTCTGTTCCGCACGGTGGCTTTGGCATGGGCGTCGAACGTTTCGTAGCCTGGATGTGCGGCCTCGAGCACGTGCGTGAAACCATTCCCTACCCGCGCATGCTCTATCGCACGCGGCCATAGCCGGGGCCGCACACATGCGTCAGTCCGACATCGCCATTCTAGGCGCGCCTCTCGACCTCGGCGCGGGACGCCGCGGAGTCGATATGGGCCCATCGGCACTTCGCCTTGCGAGCCTGAACGCAAAGCTATCCTCGCTCGGATATTGCGTTGAAGATCTGGGCAACGTATTTGTTGCTCAGCAGGAAAGCTCACCGACGGGTCCGGAGAACGCCAAATACCTTTCGCAGATCGCTGCGACGTGCACCAAACTCGCCACACGCGTCAGGGACATCGTACGCGACGATAAGTTCCCGCTTGTGTTGGGCGGCGATCACTCGGTCGCGGTGGGCACGGTTGCGGGAGTTGCGGAAGCGTATCATGAATCCGCCGCGAAAATCGGCATGATCTGGATTGATGCGCACGCCGACATGAACACGCCCGCTTCGAGCCCCAGCGGCAACATTCACGGCATGCCTCTCGCTTGTTGTATCGGCCAAGGGCCTTCGGAGCTAACCGATATCTTCGAGTGGACACCGAAAGTGCACGGCCGTAATGTGGCCCTGATCGGCATCCGTAGTGTCGACGGGCCGGAGCGGGATCTGGTTCGAAGATCCGGTGTCACTGCGTTTACGATGCGCGATCTCGATGAACGCGGGTTGCGGAACATCATGGAGCAGGCCGTTCAGATCGCTTCAGAAGGCACAGCGGGTTTTCATCTGTCCTTCGATATGGATGCCGTCGATCCGGATGAAGCCCCGGGTGTCGGCACCCCGGTCCGAGGAGGTATGACTTACCGCGAGGCGCATCTCGCGATGGAAACCATCTGCGATTGCAGCCGTATGGTGTCGATGGAAATCGTGGAGGTGAATCCCGTGCTCGATACCGCTAATCGAACTGCCTTACTCGGCACTGAACTCGTCATG
>JAFAUR010000630.1 GCA_019243205.1 Acidobacteriaceae bacterium
CTCCTGTTCGCGGAGTTCCGGTGTGAACTCAGAGCCGAAATCATCCGCCGCGAACACGGGGCGGATCTCAAGGACTGCTTCCTCTCCTGGCATAGGGTCCGGGCAACGCCTGGCCCACTCCAAGGCTTCTTCCATGGATCGAACCTGCCATAGCCAGTACCCGGCGATGAGTTCCTTAGTTTCCGCAAACGGACCATCAACGATCGTGCGTTTGGAGCCCGAGAACACGATTCGCTTGCCCTTCGCGCTCGGGTGTAGACCCTCACCGCCCAACATCACACCGGCCTTGACCAGTTCCTCGTTGTACTTGCCCATCGCCGCCAGCAACTGCTCGTTCGGCATTACGCCATCTTCACTGTTTTTGGTAGCTTTGACGATCACCATTACTCTCATAGGTTCTTTCCTTCCTCAATTGCACGTTTGCGCGTTGCTCATTCACTCATGCGACGGGTCAGCGGCTCCAAGATCGACAAGGCAGCCTAAGAAAATTTCGGAGGCGGAGTCTTCCTTCAAGGCTAACGGGAAAACGGATTTGAAGGCTCGTGTAACCATTGGGTTGGGAGGTTGTTGCCGACTCGCCCTCGCGGAAAACGGCCTGCCGGTCAGTAACCCGGTGGATGGGTTTGGGCTTAGGTGATTGCATGCTGGCGTCATTTCTGTTCAGCCGTTGCACGTTCGATTGTCTTGGGGAGGGAAAGTCCCGCCAGGATCATCCAAACGAAGCCAGGGAAACGCGTCAGCGGAATCAGTGGAAGAGTCTGCGGAAAGAGAATGTCAAGCCAGCTCAGTTCACCGATCACCGCGACCATGATGCCGAAAATGACGATCCACTTCGGCAAAAGCCTGGTAAAACCAGCTGTGATCGACACCCCCGCGATTAGCAGGCCGAGGGGCACAGAAAACCCAACTCCGCCCAATGAGAATGTCAGGCGATAGAGCGCCTGCAGCAACGCTGGCTCCTGGGCGATACCCGGATATGACATAGCCCAGAGAACCGAAGAGGAAGCCATCATATTGATTGCCGTTGCGAAGCCGCCAAAGAGAGCAATCTCGGTCCCCGCTGCCCTAACGCCCAGGAAACGCAGACGACTCACAACTGTTGCAGTAAAAATCCCGAGAGGAACCGCCGCGCCGAACTGCAAGGCGGCGCAGAGAAGCACCGCGGAGGGGCGCGCGCGGAAAAAAGCGGTGATGACCTCGACAGTTTCGCGCGGCCCAGGGAAATACGGGCTTCCACCGAAAGCTGTTACAGGAAGTAACCCCCCGATGAAGAGCGCAACAAAAACTGTCGCGACAATTCCAAGCGGCGGACCCGCATGGCGAATAAGCGTCTTAGTGACAGGCTCGGTATTCATCTCGTGACCCCTTGGATCGTTACAGTCAAGAATAGTTTTAACACGGAATGATTTCTGGATGCAACAATGGAAAAATGAAGCGGCCACTCAACGATGAAGCTCCGTGTACAAAGCCCACCAGAGGACGCGGCGGCAGCGCGGCGTTTTTGCTGGCCCAGATTGGTTCCCATGCCGCTTCAAGGTTTGCGGCGCGTCTGGCGGACCTGGAGTTGATCCCTGCTCAGGCCGGCGTCTTAAGGATTCTGGCGGCAACGCCCGCCATCACTCAACAGGCGCTTGCGACTGCACTCGGCACGCTGCCGAGCCGTCTCGTGGCAATCATCGACGAGTTGGAATCGAAGGGTCTCCTTCAGCGAGGAGCACGCGAGAGCGACCGGCGGAGCTACGCGCTCCACCTAACGGAGAAAGGGATATCGACCTTACAGGCGATCGGCAAAGTGGCGCGTGAACATCAGCACTCGCTGCTGGCTGCACTATCGGAAGACGAGCAGACGGCGCTGGCTGATCTTTTACAACGAGTTGCCGATGAACAAGGATTGACCAGAGGGGTTCACCCGGGATTCGGAGTAAATCGCCCAGAAGGACCGTCAAAATAGCGGCTATCAGGACAACATCGAAGATCAGAGTCCGCATTCTGAAACACTTCTACGTTTTCGCAAACGCTTGCATTCCGGGAA
>JAFAUR010000062.1 GCA_019243205.1 Acidobacteriaceae bacterium
GAACCCGCTGGATACTCTTCTTCGCAGTACGATTCGAAAGCCAGGTTGGCAGCGCGAACAGCAGGTTCAATGTCTGGAACGCCAATGAATCGCACTTCGTGTCCGCGCGATCGCAGTTTGCGGGCGAGCGCCGTCATCGGATTCAGATGCCCCGCCAGGGGCAGACTCACAAAGCCAATTCGCATCGTTCACTCCTCACGTCGTGTCCGAGATCGCCCGTTAGCTCGCGAAGCAGGCCGGATGGATTGTCCCTCAGGGCCAACGGAACGCAATCCCATATATTTCCAAACACGCACGCTTCCCGTTTATTCCTTCGTCGAGTCGTATGTGCCTGCCGGAAAAAAGTCCAGCTCGATAGCACATCGGCCCGAGAAATATTCCCGATCTTTCTGACAAGAAATCTTTTCCAACATTGTCAGGAATAAGCCACCGATGAGTGTGCTTTGTCTACTGAGCACGGCAACCCTTCGCTCTGATCGAAGGGACGGCTATGACGTGGAAGCGGCGCTGCGAATCGACGGCAGTTCTTCAAGATTTCTGCAATCGCGGCAGCTTCCGCTGCATGGCGTTCAAACGGACAAAAGATTGAGGGCATCATGCAGGTCATACAAGATCAGCAGCAGAAAGACGTATCGACGCGTGAGTGCAGAATCGAGACTTCGCACGGCTCTTTAGCGGTTGAGGAGGGCGGTCAGCGCGAGCTACCGCCCTTATGTTCATAGCAATTCCTTTTTGCCGGGGTGTTTTCCGTCATCAATTGCATAGCTCATTGACAGCGAATCACCGTCTGATCGCTTTCGATCTCCCGGGAAACGGTCAATCCAGCAATGCCGCCTGATCTGGAGCGGACCTACACGCTCTCCGGATTTGCCGACGCTGCCATTGAGCTTCTCGGGAGGGCGCCGGTGAAGCCCGTTGCGACCGATTTCAGAGGTGGCATTGTTCGTGACAATCCTGCTGTCAACAAGAGAATTGCCGAGAATACAGCATTAGGCCGCGCAGGCCTCCCCGAAGACCTCGGCCCAATAATCGCGTCATTTCTTTCTGAAGAGAATGGTTGGGTCAATGCGCAGCGCATCGAGGTTGCCGAAGGTGTTGCAATCTAGGCGCGGCCATCCCCACACCGGACCGAGAGAGCGCCGGCTGCCAGAGCATTTGATCCTCGCGATCGGCAATCGAATGGAGCCTCTCAGTCCGTCCACCGAAAACGCATGTTTAGTGATGAGGGGAACGATCCCTCCAGGCGCCAGTGCCCCTTTGGATATCCGAGCGTTATGGATACTGGCTCGGCAGCCGCGAGCAAACGCAGCCGTCGGAATTGTGTTGGGCCTGATGCTCGTCTTCGTGTCCCAGGACAAGAAGCGACTTGATTCGTCGGTTTCTTGAACTTCGCGCGGAATTAGTCGAGAGCTGCCGGTGTTTCTCTATCGATGGCGGTGGTAATCAACGCGATTAATGTCGGCAAGCTAGGTCCCGAACAGCCATCAAAAAAACGCTAACGGGTCGCCTCATCGAAGGAAACATGTCGAAATTTCTCGAGGACTCTAAGTTTTTCTGGACGGAATACCACAGCGGCACGATAAATGTCATCCTGCACCTCGTGAGTTTTTCATTCCTGTTTTATGGATTGACCGTAAAGAGTGTGGCTCTCGTCCTTACAGGCCTTTTCCTCTTCGATGAGATGGGACATGCCTATAACTATTTCTTCGTGCATAACCGAGACCCGGAATTTGGTCTCCGGATGATCCCGTACCAGCTTCTATACGGGTCGTTGTGTATGGCCGTAGCGCTCAAGCTCTTCCGATGGTTCTAAGAAATGGGACAGTTCCGCGAGCCAGGACGGCGCAATTCACCTCACCGGCAGTTCATACAACGCATTGCGGCGATATCCGGGCGTTATGGATACTGGCTGAGCAGTCGAGAGGAAAACGGAGCCGTCGGAATTGTGTTGGAGTTGATGCCCGTCTTCGCCTCCAAGAACAAGAACCGACCTGGCTCTTTGGTTTTTCAACATCGCGGGGAATAATCGAGAGCCGCAGGTGTTTCTCTATCGATGGCAGCGGCAATCGACGACGATCAACGTCGTTCAGGCAATCTTAGTCACCAGGTTCCGTTCCCAGTTATCGTCAAAGCGTTTAATCTGTCTCAAAGGAGTAATCATGAAAACCGCAGTTGTTACGGGCACCAGCACTGGTATTGGACTGGCCACCGCAGCCACATTGGCGCGAGCGGGCCACACCGTCTACGCAACCATGCGCGATCCGAAAACGGGCGGCGAAGAGCTGCGCGCGATCGCGGAGCGCGAACATCTGCCGCTTCACATCGCAGCGCTCGACGTCGATTCGGACGAGTCGGTCCGCAATGCGTTTGTCAAGATCCTCGCTGAAGCCGGCCGAATCGATGTGCTGGTGAATAATGCCGGCATTTCCGGGATCGGCCCCGTTGAGGAGAACCCAATCGCTGCATTTCGCGCCACCATGGAGACCAACTACTTTGGAGGGTTGCGCTGCATTCAAGCCGTATTGCCCGGCATGCGAGAACGACGGTCCGGCTGCATTGTCAACGTCACATCCGTGACTGGCAGGCTATCCGTGGCGGCGAATGCAGCCTATTCATCCTCAAAGTTCGCGCTTGAGTCGGCGAGCGAATCCCTGGCCCAGGAAGTGAAAGCTTTCGGAGTTCGCGTGGCCATCGTTGAACCGGGCGTCATCGCAACACCCATCTTCGGCAAGGTGCAACCGCCGTCGGCTGACTCGAATTACCCGCATGGCCGGCGTATCTACGAGCTCTTCCGGACTTCACTTGAGAATCCTGTTTCTCCCTATGTCGTGGGGGAAAAGATCCGCGAGATTGTCGAGAGTGGCACCTGGAAACTGAGGCATCCAGTCGGCCCCGACGCCGAGGGCTTCCTGGCGTGGCGCGCGTCCATGAGCGATGAGCAGTGGGTCGAATGGGGCGCCCTCTCCGACGAACAATGGGTTGAGTACGTGAGGCAGAACTTCCATCTGAATGTCAATCTATGAGGCGATTTCTGTCCCATAAGTAGAGAAAACTGAGAGAACACGATAATGACACAAACTCTGAATGCTTCGCATGCCCGCCTGAGCGGTAATAAGAAATCGTTGGCCACGGAGGCTTCCGCTGGGAAGCAGGCTGGCCGTCAGAACACTCGTATCGGCCACGTTGGATTACACGCCATAAATCCAGTGGCATCGGCGGAATTCTACAAGGACGTTTTTGGCATGGAGATCACCGGCGGGAGCGCATCTGAGCATCCGCTCGGAGCGACTGCCTTCCTGACCAGCCGTCCCGGTGAGGAACCGCACGACATCGCCTTAGTCGCCAACCCCGAATTCGCTCACATCGCTTTCAAGGTCTCTTCACTTGCCGAGTTCCGATCCTTCCACGCGCGCGTTGTGGAGAAGAAGATCCCGATTAAGTTTGTATTCAACCACCACGAGTCCTTCGCCTTCTATTTCGACGACCCTGACGGCAACATGATCGAAATCTACTGGCCCACTGGAGATCTGAGCTGGAGGCAGCCTTACGCGGAACCCCTCGATCTGTCGCAGCCGGACGAGGTGCTGCTTGGAAAGATAACCATGCAAAACACACCCTCTTCAAGCAGCATTTGAAAGCGCCGGAAACGCGAACGGGTCGCCTCATCGGAGGAAACATGTCGAAATTTCTCGAGGACTCTAAGTTTTTCTGGACCGAATACCACAGCGGGAAGATAAACGTCATCCTGCACCTCGTTAATTTTTCATTCCTGTTCGATAGATTGACCGTAAAGAGTATGGCTCTCGTCCTTATAGGCCTTTTCCTCTTCGATGAGATGGGACTGCCTACAACTATTTCTTCGTGCATAACAGAGACCCGAAACTTGGTCTCCGGATGATCCCGTACCAGCTTCTATATGCGTAACTGGGCATGCCCGTCCTGCTAAAACTTTTTGTTTGCTTTTAAATGCAGAGATGTCGCGGCCCAGAACCGCTCTCATACAAGATGAAGCACCACGGCAATCGAACACAGTGCATTTCAGGAAAATGCAGATGCGCAGCGCAAAGGAGAGCATTATGGCTTCAGTGCAAACCGCGGAGGGTCGCCCATCATCGTCGGGCGTCGATTCAGCC
>JAFAUR010000145.1 GCA_019243205.1 Acidobacteriaceae bacterium
CCTCGGCCGCTTCCAGCCAGGTGATCTTCTTCGCCATGGCTTTCAGAATTACGTCTTGTAGTTTCATCATCCGCTCCAGTTCCGCGGCCGAGATCGTTTGGCTTGTCTCCAAGCTCCAGCGTCTCCAGCCGCTTTCAAAAGCGGACAAATGCCGTGCTAATTCAACCGGACATTTATCGTGCTAACGACACGTGAGTACCAATCATCTGGCCCCAGCGGAATGTATTTGATAGGATCCCAAAAATCTTGTCGATACAACGGGTCTTCCGGAAACTCAAGTCTTCGTTCTCCCTCAATAAGCTGTAATTCCGAAGCGAATCGAGCGCATTGCCAGAAGCATCCGATTGAGAGTCATCGGATTGCGCCTGACCCGCTAAGCAAGCAAGCAAGCAAGCAAGCAAGCAAGCAAGCAAGCAAGCAAGCAGTAGAGCAACCATAGAAAAAACAATATTCCGCAAGATGGGCCTACTTACTGGTGCTGTCTCCAGCGTCCGAGTGAATTTCAGCGATGTAGCCGCCCGGAAACTGAACCACGGCGGTCGCGCGGCCACGGGCCTTGTATGGACCGGCTAGAACCACGACTCCGGCAGCTTTCGCCTTGCCGAGCGTCTCGGTGAGATTGTCGACTTCATATCCGGTCATCTCGCGGCCATACGGATAGGGAAGATGACCGTCGGTTACAAACACAGTCAGCGCGCCAAAGGTGGATTTGATGCGGACACGACGAAATGTGCCGGCTGGTCGTCCGATCTCTACGCCTGGCGAACGCGCGTCGTCGGAGATCACTCTGCCCAGTGAGAAAGCGAGGAAACTGTGCACGAACGCATCGGCCCTGTTGGGCGAAACGTGCACCCGATTCTCCGGGACCGTTTTGAGGGCCAGGTAGGACGGTGCGCTCGTATGCCAATACAACTGGCTATTCACACCGCCCGGCCATTGAAATGACATCGCGCCCGATCGGGTCATTGAACGGAGCGACGAGGACGTCGGCGCCGTCCGCAAGCGCCGCTTCTGTGGCTTTGTCTAAATCGGTAACCAACTAAATCGGTAACCAAATAACCGGTCCGCTCCAAGCCAAACGGATACGGAATCGGCGTTTTGAATCCGAATACAGATAACGTGCCTACTGGAGTCAAAACCAGTTGCGACATGATATTACTCGGAGTGGGTGTAACTGTGAAGACGCCCTCTTTGGTGGTCTTTCCACCGAATGTGGCGAGGAGACTCGCTACGAACCGATCGAAGTCCTCCGGGGCGACATAGACGTGGGTCGTGTCATACTGCGGTCCGACCGGAACGTTGGGCTTGGGGCCTTGCGCAAGTCCCAATCCCACAGCGAGCGCAGCGGCTATTAGCAATCTGCTTATGCGCATCCGAATCTCCAATCTGAAGTCAGAAGGCCCAACACAGGCACCCGAGGCCACCTTCGTTTCTACAGGCTGAGCTTTTTCCCGTGTGTGTGTGAGCCACATGTACGCGCGGGGAGGCAGGCACCTCGACCGGCTTGGCATAACCACCGTAAGCAGCCACTCCGGCAGCATGGGAGGCATTGGCGGAGCGAGATCCTTGAATTCCTCGGCGGCGTACACCGCCTTGCCACTCATAATCGTCAGCACCGATTCGAGATTCTTAATCTCTTCCTCAGGGATCGAAAAGTAATCGGCTGAGAGCAGAGCGAGGTCGGCAAGTTGCCCTGGAACAATTGCTCCCTTGCTTCCCATTTCGGTTGAAAACCAACTGCTGCCTACTGTATAAAGACGTAATGCTTCCATCCGACTCAAACGATTGTCTTCGTCGTACATCGAGAGCCCACCAACTGTTTTGCCCGTGATTAGCCAATACAGTGAAACGAATGGGTTGTAGGTCGCGACGCGCGTTGCGTCCGTTCCTGCGCCCACCGGCAGCCCCGCAGGCAGCATTTCCTGAATCGGCGGTGTGCGCCGGAGTTGCGCCGTTCCGTAGCGATCGCGAAAATATTCACCCTGGAAGGCCATGCGATGTTGAATGGCGATTCCGCCTCCAAGCGCTGCGGTCCTGTGAATATTCCGCTCCGAAATTGTTTCGGCATGATCGAAGAACCAGTGCAGTCCTTCGAGCGGTATGTCGCGATTCACTCGTTCGTACACGTCAAGAGCACGAGTGATCGACTCGTCGTAAGTGGCATGAAGGCGGAAACGCCAGCGTTTCTCGGCGAGCAAACGTACCGCGGGCTCCAGTTCCTCGTCCATCGAGGCCGGCAGATCCGGCCGCGGTTCGGGAAAATCCTCAAAATCAGCCGCTGAGAAGACGAGCATTTCGCCTCCGCCATTGTGGTGATAGTAATCGTCGCCTTGGCGCGGTGTAACGGTGTTGACCCATCGCGAAAAATCCGATAGCTCACCATTGGGCTTTTGAGTAAACAGATCGTAAGCGATTCGGACAGTCAGTTCTCCATTCTTATGTAGCTGCTCGATGACCTGATAGTCTTCGGGATAATTTTGAAATCCTCCACCCGCGTCAATCACACTCGTCAGACCGAAGCGATTCAGTTCCCGCATGAATGACGGCTCGAGTTGACCTGATATTCAGGCTGCAACTTTGGGCCTTTGGCTGGCGTTGCGTACAGAATCAGCGCATTCGGGCGCGCAATGAGAATACCTGTCGGGTTGCCGCTCGCATCGCGCACAATTTCGCCGCTTGGCGGGTTTGGCGAGTCTGTCGTATAGCCGACGGCCCGCAATGCAGCACGATTCAGGAGCGCCCGGTCACAGAGATGAAGCACAAAGACAGGCGTGTCGGGAGCGGCTCGATTCAAACCGTCGAGCGTCGGCACACGGCGCTCTTCGAACTGAAATTCGGACCACCCGCAGCAAGTTGCGGGACCGAGTACTCGGGAAAGCGCGTGGCGGGCGCGCCATGCACCATCGTGTACGCGTACTCTACGCCGATGCCGTAGGCACCGTAGTGGTTCTTGACGAGATCCATCACGGCATCGTACGTATCCCGCTGCGCCCAATCCCTCTGCCACTCGAGAGTGACGCTAAGTGCGGTGACAGGGTTTGCGCCCGCCTGGATGACTCGCCGCATGGCATTGTCATGAGCCAACTGGCTGACGTCACCGCAGCAATCTTCGACGACGTAGATCTCGTACCCGTCATGGATGGCCTGCACGGTCGGAAGGGCTGCGCAGGTTTCCGTCCAAAGACCGCAGACCGTCGTGAGAACCACGGGGACGTCAAAGATTCGAGTGGCTTTCGCGAGAGCAACCGTATTGTTGATAATCGATTGCCGATCAAAGTTCGAGGTTCCGAACAACATCTGGGGTTGATGATCAATAAATGTAACGACACAGTTATTGGGTGTAAGCAAGCCTTTTTCACTGTGGTTGACACGGCCATTGTTTAGAGACACGATGATTTTCTTCCTTTCTTCTTTGGGATAAATTGTTTTGTTTGACCGCTGCGGTGCCAGCTAGAGTGCGCCTAAGTGGTCAAGGGAATCCTGAAGTGCGATTTACGAACTGCGATGACCGATATCGCGATGAATCCTACAAGCACTGCTAGCTGTGCGACCACAAAGGGAGCTTCGGACTGCGTCGGAGCCAGTGATCTCAGCGCTGGTACCTTTTCAAACGCCTGAACAATCGCTACGAAAACGTTCAGATAAAGAGCTATGCATGCACAGGCAGCATAGATTGTCCCCCAAGGCGGCAGAGAGTGAAAGGTATACCGCGCGGCGATAGCAACCGCTAAGACAATCAGCGAAATGACTCCGACTATATGAGACGGAAGCAAACGCTCGAACGGGAAGCCAAACCCGGTGACGCTTGTTGCTACAGTACTGGCCAGAGACACGGCCGTGCAGCGCTTGAAGTCTTCGCCATGGACGACGAGGAGGGAACGCCTTCTTCCGGCTGCAGGCTCAGTTCGTTAATACAGAACGCAAATGCGCTGTCCGCTGCTTTGACTCCACGCGTCAGGTGAACGCCTGCGATATAAACTTTTTCGCCGCCTTCTCGACCAATTTGGGGGCCACCCTCTACGGCGGGAATGTTGTGCAATGTTTCGCTCATAAACGCTTAATTTCTTAGTGGCCTTCGAAGTGAACGTCAACGGCTGCGCCCCGTAGAAGCGCGTCTTCGTTCTCTCCTTCACAATTCGATTTTGCCGGTTTTGTGCTCTGCCGACGACGTAACTTCTGAGAGTCGTTAATCTGCATTTTTCTTCAAGTGTTCAAACTTTGTTGAGAGACAGCGCGAGTGCCGTTATGTCATCGGCTTGTTCAGCACTGCATGACGAGTCCACGATGGTTTGGAGCGCCAGCATCCCGCAGCGAAGGACAACCAATTTGGTTGGGCCTGCACCGGAAACAAAGGCTGCCAAAACGGTGACGGATCAGCAAGAATTCAGCCATAGACCACGCGTACTGGACAACGGTTTTACGAGCCGGGTTTACGGACAGCCCGGAGGCTGGCCGGCGTTTTTCAACAGCATCTTTCCTTTGCGCAAAATGCTGCGCAGGCGGGCTGCAGACGGAATGTCGTGCCCGCGTCTAGTCCCTCAGGCCACCAGTTTCGAATAAAAGGAATACTGCTTTGCATCGATTGTGGAGAGGAACTATATCGGTATCGTTTGGGTAAGAGTAGCTATTGTTCTCTTGACGACTTCCGCGGAGGCTTCCAGCGCCTTTCGCTCTGAACTGTTGAGTGCAACCGATAACACGCGTGCGATACCGTGCCGATCGACGATGCTTGGCAGAGATAAAGAAACATGACCCAATTCCATCGATTCGGGCACGCGGCTTGAAACCGTCAATATCGCCCTCTCGTTCCGCAAGATGGCGCGAATGATACGAACTAGCGCGGCTCCGATTCCGTAGTATGTTGCGCCCTTTGCGTCTATAATCTCGATGCCCGCGGTGCGCGTCTCACTCGCGATTCCGGACAATGCGCCCTTCTCGTGCGGCAGGCTTAGTTCTGCGCCAAACTCATCGAGAGAGAGCCCCGCCACACGAGCCGATGACAGTACTGGAATTTGGCTGTCACCGTGTTCCCCGATGACGTATGCGTGGACGTTCGCGGAGGCTATACCGTAGCGCGCGGCGAGCCGGCGCCGAAAACGAGACGTATCGAGGGATGTGCCTGAACCGATCACACGACCCGGGGGAAGTCCTGACCATTTCCATGAGGCATAGGTCAAGGCATCGACGGGGTTCGACGCTATGAGCAGAATGCCGTTTGGATTTTGGCGACAAACATCACTTACGAGACCGTGGAGTATCGCTCCTGTTTCCTGTAATCCGTCCGCGCGTGAGTTCTGACTAGACTGACTCACTCCGGTTGTGATAACCGTGATGTCGGCCGAGCAGCACTCTGCGAAATTGCCGACGAATACATTAGTCGTGTGGGTAAACACTTCCGCATCACGTAAATCATTTACATGACCCTGGGCGCGCCGCGGATCTCGGTCAATTAACACAATTTCGCATGCCGTTCCTGACATCAATAATGCGTATGCTGTGGTAGAACCAACAAAACCGCTGCCCACAATCGCAATGCGGGGGATTCTGGTTTCGAGCGATGGCACCCTCGCCATGTCTTGTGGCGGGGAATCAACACTGAGAGATCGCATAGTTCACTAAGCCAGTAATAGCTCGCCGGGCCTTTCCATTTCACGTGCGTCAGACTGCTCTCGCGAGAATGCCCGTTCGAGGTGGAGGATGTTCCAGATGTGTGCAAACGGGATGCCCAGGCTCATCGGCACAAGTTGAAGAAAGGTGTGTGTGGCGTCGAGCACCGGCGCCTCAACGCCTGTTTCCACCAACTTCTGCGGCAGGTGTTTCAGCCCCGCTTGGAGGAACTTGGGTGATATTTCCTTCGCTTGATACCGCAGCACGTCAAGGCCGTGCAGCTTCGCGATCGGGGCGTAAGTTCGCGCAACGGAACCGGTCGGATATTCTTCTTCGCAGTACGGTTCGAAAGTCAACTTGGCAGCGCGAACAGCAGGTTGAACGTCTGGGACTCCCAAGAACCGCACATCGTCTCCACGCGATTGCGGTTTGCGGGCGAGCGCCGTCATTGGGTTCAGATGCCCCGTCAAAGGCAGACTCACAAAGCCAATTCTCATAGTTCACGCCTCAGGTCGTTTCCCCAGATCGCCCCTTGGCTCCCGAAACGAGGCGGGATGAATTGTCCTCATGGGCCAAGGGAACGCAATCTCATATGCGTCCGTATTTCCGCAGTAAATAAAATCGCCAGCGCCTTTCTGATCAATCAGCGAATGCCCCTGCATCCACGGGAAGTACGTGGCCGGTGATCATGCGAGACTCGTCCGACGCCAAGAAGACCGCCGCGTATGCGATGTCCTCAGGCTCGATCAGACCAAACTGCTGAGCCGCAATTGCAGCTTTGGCCTCCGGTCGATCCATCAACATCTTCCTGATTCGCTCGGTACCAACGCCAGCAGGCGCGATGGCGTTGACCCGAATTCGATGTTTTGCAAAAGCGTGCGCTGTGCTTCGCGTCAAATTCATAACGGCCCCCTTGGAGGAAGCATACGCAGATCGTCCGCCGGTCAAGTTCCCGAAACCCGCTATCGAAACCATGTTGATGACAGATCCTCCTCCCAACTTAACCATCTCGGGAATAGCGAAGCGAAGGGTGAGAAACGTGCCGAAGCAATCAACACGCATTTTTTCCCAGAATTCGTCCAAAGAGCCGGTTGTCACTAGGCCGTCGGCGCTGCTCGAGCCTCCAGCGTTATTAAGCAGGATATCGAGCCTTCCCAGACGGTCGACAGCCAGCCGGACGGTTTCTGCAACCGGCTCTGGCTTGGTCACATCGCATTGCAGGAAAGCCGCATCCCCTCCCGCGGCAACTATGTTCCGTGCCACAGCTTCACCTTCAACCACTCGACGGCCGGTCACTATGACGCGGGCACCCAGCTCTGCAAACATCTCGGCACAAGTTTGGCCGATTCCGCTCGTTGCCCCGATCACAAGAGCACATTTGTTTTTCAGTCTTCCATCTTTGTATCGATACATCGCTTCCTCTTTTGGGGCGCGGACTTGTCCAGTAGTGCGTTTAGTGACCCCATCTAGTCGCGTTGTACCGTACAGCACAACCAGAACGACAGCAATGTCAATCAGGAGTCCCAGCGCTGCCCCGGCCGCATACTGCAGCGCTGTTGCGAAGCGGTGACTTGTCGCTTTCTTCGCAACGGAATGCTCACTTCCCCGTGAGGCTTCCGTAGTGAGAGCTGCTTTTTCTATTGTCCGCTGCGCCACCACGGACCCGAACTGCCCGAGCCGCACACAATAAAGTCGTATTGCGCTTTCAGCTCCGAATTTCGCTTTGCCTGATTATTGTGAACTCGTCCAACAAACGCGCCTTTCATCGTTACTTCCTTAGACCTTCACTGATTTCGGCAGTATTATCGAACCCGGGCCGTTGTTACTCGGCCCAGTCCGCAAAGTGGCAGCAAGGGCTGTGCGACGAGAGGTTAGTCCGTAGTAGTAGTCGGCCCAATGGACAATCTTCCCGTCCGTACTAGCGAGATTCCGCGCTCTGAAGCCGGAACCTTCCATGACTGGCCACCCAAAACACGGGTCTGTTAGGCTGCTTGAGCCGTTTCCTCTGAAACAATCCGGGTCTCGAACAAATAGCCGGCAAACGCCTGCTGAAGCGCCTTCTTGCAAGACTCCGTAGCGAGTCTAAGCGGCAATCGAAGGATTACTGCCGGGCGAGCTGTGGTCTCCACGGCTTCCACCTTAACGCCCGATCCCGGGCCCAAGACCGAGGCCACGGTCTGCTGCGCTACCCGCACCATTGCGTCGAGCCGAAGTGGCGGCTTAAAGATCTTACCCACAGCCGTGAGGGGCATTTGGTCAAGGATCACCACCTGGGCAGGCACTGCGGCCCGCTCCGGTACTTCCTTCTCGCACAGCGCGAGCAACTCCTCCGCGCTGGCCTTCGTTCCGCTCTTCAACTGGACGTAGGCGATGGGGAGTTCGCCTTTCAAAGGGTCAGGTTGACCGACCACGGCAGAGAACTGAACAGCGGGATGACGATTCAATACCTCCTCTACCATTCCAGGGTCCAGGTTGTGCCCACCGCGAATGATCACATCCTTCTCGCGTCGATAAATCCAAATATAGCCGCCCGGGTCTAACGCGCCCAAGTCCCCGGTGTTGAGCCAGCCCTCCTGGCCAGGCATATCTCGCACAAGCAAACCGTCACTTGGGTCGATGCCCAGGTAACCGGGCGTCATGCACGGCCCAGAAACGACGAGTGTTCCCTTTTCCCCGTTCGCGCATTCTCGTTGATAGCGGCCGTCCTCGAGCCGCACGACTTTTACTTTGTGAAAGGGATTCAACAAACCTACTGAACCAATTCGCGGACGCGTCGATCCATACGGGTTCGCGGATAAGATTCCCTGGAATTCGGTCATCCCCCAGCCTTCCTTGAGGACGACTCCGAACCGATCCTCAAAGGCGCGGGCGAGATCGCGCGGCATCCCACCAGCACCCGTCAAAAACGTGCGAATGCTATGCCCGTCGGACGCGGCGCCCTTAGCCGCCAAGATCGCCGCACACGACGTTGGTACCGCAAAGACTGAAGTGATCCGGTTCGATCGCGCGATCTCCCAGAAATTCGCTACCACCTCAGGATTGCGAAATCCCCCTGCCGTGAGGATCAGCAAAGTTTGGCCCATGATCAGAGCGTGCAGATTCATTATGATCGCGCCACCCACATGGAAATTTGGTATCCCCAGTCCTACAATTTCGTCTTGCTCCGGTCCAAGCATCCAGGCGCTAATCCACGCGTTCAGCAGTTGCCCGCGTTGGGTATGCTGAACTAACTTTGGGGCCGACGTCGTGCCGCCCGTATGGAAGTAGGCGCAGACTCTGTTAGGATCGTCCGTCCCGGCGGATTCGAACGTCCGGCGGGGCTGAAGCCGAAGCGCGTTGGTAAAATCGTCCGCTTGCGCGCGGTCCTCCGGCGGATGGATGACGAACACTCTACGGAGGGTCGGGACGGCGGCGACCAATTCTTTCACGCAGTTCCACGCGCCGGCCCCCTCTCGATCCGTACTCGTCACCAACACGGTACTCCGTGCCGCGTTCATGATCGAAGTGATATGCCGCGTCTCAAGGAATGGGTTAATCGGATTGCATACACCGGCAATAGCGGCACCCCACATCGCGATGATCGCCTCCGGAAGCAGCGGAGCCAGCACAGACACCACGGCGGGTCCATCTGAAGCTTCTTGGAAAAGACATGCGGCCAGTTCTATACTGTCTAAAAATTCGTGATAGGTGGTAGTCTCGGCTTCCTCGCCGGGTTTACCCGTTCTAATGAACCGAATGGCGGCTTTATTGGGCGAACACGCTGCGGCTGTTGACAATGCGCTATGAATTGACCATGAGGGCAGCAACCGGTCGGGCCCACCGGCTTCGATTGCACTACGGGCGGTTGCGCTGGTCATCGCGATGCGTTCAACTTGGCTCATATGTTCTCCTTCGAAATTCCTAATGCTTCTTTCTATTCCGTGTTTCTGACACGCGACATCATCGGACCCGTAGCGTGTACAGGTCGTCTTCGCGGATCTGGTCAGCGCGCTCCAGCAAATCAGTTAGGTCGTCGTGCGCGTCGATGTACCGCCCACTGAGAACATCACCAAGACCACGGGCAAGTTCGACGACTAGTCTGGTGACGCGCTCCGGCGGAAGGTCGCGACCTGCGGCGATTTCCTCACGGAACCAGGCTGCGACTTTGCCGGCTGGAGAGTCGGGTGAAGACTCGTTATTTAGGGCCAACTCTGTTAACCCTATGGCGACAACACCAGGATGAACCGCAAACACCGCGATCCCCTTATTCCGCAGCTCCAGCGCGAGGTTTTCGGTGAACTTGATCACCGCGGTTTTAGAAACTGAATACCCAGATACGTTGGGCCAGCGATACGCGCCTGCATTGCTGGCGATGTTGACGATTCGTCCGCGACGATGTGCCACCATGCCTGGCAGGACGGCGTCCACCCAGAGGAGAACGCCGCGAAGGTTGACTTCCATCGTTCGCCACCACTCTGTGGCGCTTACCTCCCAGGTCGGGCCAATCGGTCCTCCCACGCCCGCATTGTTGACAAGCAGCGTCACCGCTCCGAGCCTGTCTTGTATCGTCGCGATCGCTTGCTGCACACCCGTCTCGTCCGTCACGTCGACCGGCAAAGCAACGGCACGACCACCCAAGGATGTGATCATGTCGCCTGAACCTGATCGGCCGAGCGCGCTGCCACGGCGACTGACGCCCCAGCGTCGGCGAGTGCAAGCGCGATCTCGCGTCCGATTCCACGACCGCCGCCAGTAACGACCGCGACTTGATTCGAGAGGTCGAATCCGCCCCTGACCATGCCAGCATAGCCCGATTCGTGAGTCACCGCCGTTTCGACCTCGCCCGCATTTACGGGTTCGTGGGTCAGCGGCTGGTTGGAAGCCAGGGCTGCGAAGGCGTCAGACGAATGCGATGGTTTCACGCCACGAGTGATGTCAAGAACTGCGCTTAGTTTAGAATTCATTGTTTTCTCCTTCTACTTGGGATTGCGCCGCGCCCGCCGGAACTCGAACATCGAGCACCAGCCGCTTGCTGTCCAAACCGACCGCGGCAATGTGGTTGCCGTCACGTGGCAGCGTCGCGTGTTCATACGATGGGTGAGGCGTTCCCGGTCCAGCCAGTTTTTGGCGAGCCCGGCCTCGGTCGAGTATCTGACGTTGTGGATTGCGAAACTACCGCAGGCATAAGCACTGCGGTAGCAAACAAGTACAGACTAATCCGAATTAGATTCACGGTTTACATTCTCCTTCCCAAACAAATGCCCGCGACGCCATTTGACGATGCCATCGATGCCGAAGAGATCGTAGGATTCGCAGTAAAGAATCAAGAAGCTGATCGAATACAGTAGTTGTATGGCCAGTGCGGTCGTCTGGTCGCGCAAAGCAGTGCCAACGGTTAACATCGCCATGAGCGGCGCACCTAAGACTAAAGCCACTCTGGTGCGAAGGCCCAGAATGAGCAGAACTCCCAGTATCGGCTCCCAGAATGGGATGACATAAGCAAGCGCCCGCACGCTCGCAGTCGGCAGAGGAGCTTCGAAATCCGGTGCCGTTATTCCAATGTAGTCAACATGTCTCGTTGCAACAATTCCGTTTGCCATAAGCGCCCCGTAGAAGCACGTCTTCGTTCTCCCGTTCACAATTCGAGTTTGCCGGTTTTGTGCTCTGCCGACGACGTAAATTCTGAGAGTCGTTGATCTGCATTTTTCTTCAGGTGTTCACGTTTATTGATAGAGACAGCGCGAGTGCCGTTATGTCATCGGCTGGTTCAGCACTGCATCACCAGTCCACGATGGTTTCGAGCGCCGGCATCCCGCAGCGAAGGACAACCAATTTTGTTGGGCCTGCGCCGGAAACAAAGCCTGCCAAACCGACTGGCTGCCAGACATCAGTACTTGCCTCAAGCTCCGTGCCCGCCCAGATCGTCGATCATTAGCGACGCTTCCAGCCATTGGAGAAATCGACTCATCTCTGTCTCATCCAGATCTTCGAAAGCAGAGTTGCCGAAAGCCGGATCACGAAAGAACGAAGCCTCTCCCTGACTATCAAGTGAAGGGATATCCGGATCCTTACGCGTGAGATTCCGGCGCCAGAGTTCATCGAAATTCATTCAGCTACTCCACGCGCTAGATTCAGAACGTTTTCTTGCATGAAATCTTGTTGGATAAACACTGAGGCCTCGCGATTCATTCCATGTACGCACAGATTTGCTTCCAAACAGCTGCCATGAAACTGTGTCTCTTCGGGTTCCCGGGGCTTCCGGATCCAGATCCAAAACCTAAGTGGGACCGGGAGCCGACTTTGCCGGGTAACGGCTTCGGCCTCCATTCTCGTGACCAGCGCGTCCGAGGCATTACGTCCAAACTGGCAAACTCATCATCACCTTCAACTCCGCGAACAGCTAGCCGGGTTCTGTATTTTGAGTAGTCAGGAACCTTTCGCTCATACACCGTGGACATCAGTGGCGACGAAATGATGAAGTCGGCTGAAGCCCGATTACACGCAACCGGAATGTTCCATACTGCGGCGATCCGGAGGAGCGCTTTCACATCGGCGTCGTGAGGTTGTGGTTCCAATGGATCCCAGAATAAGATGACAAAATCAATCAGGCCTTCAGAGATTCGAGACCCGATCTGCTGGTCCCCTCCCAACGGACCACTCTGTAGCTGCGTCAACTTCACCCCGAGCCTGCTCTTGAGGAGTTGACCTGTTGCGCCTGTTGCATCCAGCGAGTGCCTCGGCTAATACTTTGCAATTAAACTTGACCCACTCGAAAAGTTCTTCTTTCTTGTTGTCGTGAGCGACCAAGGCAATCTTCTTATTTCGGCGCATCTCGATTGTGTTTTGCATCATTTCGGCTCCTGCCGAACCCTTGGGGATTGTGGCGATGAATTAGACTGCTAGCTGGGATTTTTCAGTGCCGCGCGCACTATCCTCCCGCTTATGCCTTTCGGCAATTTCTCCAGGAACAAAACTTTCTCTGGCGCCTTCAAATCCGCCAGCGGCCCCGGCGCCTGGGAGCGTGTCTTCGTTCTCTCCTTCACAATTGTGATTTTGGCCGTTTTGTATCCTGCAAACGACGTCGATTCTGACAGCCGCGACGCTGCATTTTGCTTCAGGCTTAGGCTTTCGTTGAGAGATGACGCGAGTGCCGTTATGTCATCGACTTGTTCAGCACTGCATGAACCAAATCCATGATGGTCCCAAGAAGGTGTTCGGACACTGACTTTGCTGTTCTCTTATAGGGCAACGACCCGCAGAAGCTGAGAAGCCGCTTCGATCCAAACTCTTCCCCAGAGGAATTGTGCTTGTAAAACATCTTTCTGAAGTCTCGGCTTTCGACGAACACTTCGATTCAGTCTTCAATAAGGTAGGCTGTCTCCCGTCGAATCACGACGGTTTATCAAAGCGATTGCCAGGCACAGCACCAGAAGCGTCGAAACAACACTGAAGAATGCATGAATTGTTAGCATCTTTCAGCCTGACTGTACGTCGGCGTTGCCAAATCCTGCATGACCAGCTGATCATTCGTGCACACGCAAGCGCAACCGCGCGGTTCCAGATGGGCGTGAGATCAGAGCACATAACCTTCCGAATTCAGTGTCGGTGAGCTTTAAGACCGGGCGCGCCGTCAGATGCGCGAGACCTAACGCTGGAGTTAACCATAGGCAAAAGAGGCCCGTCTTACACCTCGTGACCTGCACCCTGAAATCCGCACGAAGTTGAATATGATTTCGTGCGAAGGAAGGGAGAAGAAGGATGCCGAAGAGCAAGCACAGCGAGGCGGCGATTATGGCCGCGCTGCAGCAACTGGACGCGGGGCGTAAAGCGGCGGATGTG